>CAIUGQ010000352.1 GCA_903898725.1 uncultured Burkholderiales bacterium
GGCCGTGCCCGCTGACGCCCGCCGCGGCCGCCTCGACTGGGAGCGCGACGGCCGCGACTGGCCGAACCGCGCCGCCAGCGGCTTCGTGCAGGCCGGCGGCCTGCGCTGGCACCTGCAGTCCTTCGATGCACCACCCGGTGCGCCCTGCGTGCTGCTGCTGCACGGCACCGGCGCCGCCACCCACTCGTGGCGCGGCCTCGCGCCCCGCCTGGCCGCGAGCTGGCGCGTGCTCGCGCCCGACCTGCCCGGTCACGGCTTCACCGACCTGCCGGAGGCACGTGGCCTGTCGCTGCCGGGCATGGCCGAGGCGGTGGCGGCGCTGCTCGCGGCGACAGGCACCGCCCCCGACCTGATCGTCGGCCACTCGGCAGGCGCGGCGATCGCGGCGCGCCTGGTGCTCGACGGCCACGCCCGTCCGCGCGGCCTCGTGGGGCTGAACCCGGCGTTCCTGCCCTTCGGCGGCCTGCCCGGGCAGCTGTTCTCTCCCGCGGCCCGCTGGCTGGGCGGGCTGGCGGCGGCGCCGAAGCTGTTCGCGCGGCTCGGCGAGTCGCCGGCGGTGCTCGATCGGCTGCTGCGCGGCACCGGCTCCGAGATCGGCGACGACGGCCGCCGCGGCTACGCCACGCTGGTCGCCAACCCCGGTCATGTCGCCGGCGCCCTCGGGATGATGGCGAACTGGGACCTGCGCCCGCTCGAGCGCGACCTGCCCCGCCTGCCGTGCCCGCTGCTGATGATCGTCGGCGCCCGCGACACGACGGTGCCGCCCGAGCAGGCCTACCGCGTCCAGCGCCGCATCCCCGGTTCGGCGGTGGAGACGCTCGCCGGCCTCGGCCACCTCGCCCACGAGGAGCGCCCCGACCAGGTCGCCGCGCGGATCTCGGCGTTCATGGCGCGCCTCGGCCTCACGGCCCCCGCCGCCCCAACCGCCGCGCCGCCACGGGGCTGATTCCGGCGCACGGATCGGCCGCGGCGACGGACCGCTGCCGGCGGCGGTCGCACCCGGACCGTCCAGTCAACCTGACAGTATTGATTGTCGGGCGAACCTTACACGGCTACCATGGTCCGGACGACCCGTCCCGAGACCGCCTCCATGTCCGCGATCGCCCCATCCCCGTCCCGCCGCCCCGAGCGCGCCGCCGCGCAGTCGCCCGAGGCGCTCGCCGACGAGGACCTCGAGGCCTGCCGCGAGCAGCTGCGCGACGGCTCGCGGACCTTCCTTGCGGCCTCGAAGCTGCTGCCGCGCGGTGTGCGCGACTCGGCCTGCGCGCTCTACGCGTTCTGCCGGAGCGCCGACGACGCGGTCGACCTCGACACCGTCGACGAGCTCGCCGCCGTCCAGCGGCTGCGCGCCCGCCTGGCGCGCCTGTACGCCGGCGAACCGATGTCGACCCCGTCGGACCGGGCGATGGCGCGCGTCGTCGTGCGCCACGACCTGCCGCGCGAACTGCCCGAGGCGCTGCTCGACGGCTTCGAGTGGGACGCCCGCGGCCGCCGCTACGAGACGATCGAGGACCTCTACGACTACGGCGCCCGCGTCGCCGGCACCGTGGGCGCGATGATGGCCGTGCTGATGGGCCGCACCTCGGCCGAGGCCGTCGCCCGCGCCTGCGACCTGGGCGTCGCGATGCAGCTCTCGAACATCGCCCGCGACGTCGGCGAGGACGCCCGCCGCGGCCGGATCTACCTGCCGCTGGCCTGGCTGCGCGAGGCCGGCGTCGACCCGGACGCGTGGCTGGCGAATCCGGTCTTCGATGCGCGGATCGCCGCGGTCGTGCGCCGCCTGCTGAACGCAGCCGACGCGCTGTACCTGCGCGCCGAGGCCGGCATCGGCCTGCTGCCGCCGACCTGCCGCCCCGGGATCCAGGCCGCCCGCGTGCTCTACGCGGCGATCGGCCACGAAGTCGCGCGCCGCGGCTGCGACTCGGTGTCGCAGCGCGCCGTGGTGCCGCGCCGGCGCAAGGCGGTGCTGCTGGTGCGCGCGCTCGCCACCGGCGCGCTGGCGCCCCGCCCCACCGGCAAGGCCCTGCCCGCGCTCGACGCGGTCCGCTACCTCGTCCACGCGGCGACGCACGCCGACGCGACGGTCGGCCAGGACCCCGCCGACGACCTCCCGCGCGGCGGCGAGCGCACCGTCCGCGTGATCGAGCTCCTCGAGCGCCGGGCGATGCGCACCCAGGCACAGCGCGACCGCATCGTCACGTCCTGACCGATCCGGCGGGCGCTGCGGCGCCCGTTGACGCTGACACGCGAAGTGTCTATCGTGGTTGACACAGACAACGGACATACAGAGTTGACACTCCTGCTGTCCATCACACGGGACGACTTCGCATGGACATCCTCGCCCGGATCGAACAGGCCCTCGACGCCGCCCTCGCGCAGCACGAGGTCCCCGGAGCGCCGCCGAAGCTCGCCGCAGCCATCCGCCACGCGGTCTTCCCCGGCGGCGCCCGCATCCGCCCCCAGCTGTGCATCGCCGTCGCCCGCGCCTGCGGCGACGACGATCCGGCGCTGGCCGATGCCGCGGCAGTCGCCCTCGAGCTGATGCACTGCGCCTCGCTCGTCCACGACGACCTGCCCTGCTTCGACAACGCCGCCACCCGGCGCGGGCGCCCCTCGGTGCAGGCCGCCTACGGCGAGCC
>CAIUGQ010000353.1 GCA_903898725.1 uncultured Burkholderiales bacterium
CGTGCTCGCCCACGAGGTCTCGCACATCGTCAACGGCGACGTGCGGCTCAACACGCGGCTGGTCGGCATGAACCACGGCCTGCAGTGGGTGGCGCTGTTCGGCCGCTCGCTGCTGGCGCACGCGTTCCGGTGGGGGACCTCGATGCGTCTGCTCGAGACGGTGATGGCCCTGCCGATGGCGGTGATGGGCGCGATCGTCTCGGTGGTCGGTGCGATCGGCGAGCTCGGTGCGCTGGCGATCCAGGCCGGCGTCGGGCGCCAGCGCGAGTACTTCGCCGATGCCCAGGCGGTGGCGTTCACCCGTCAGCGCGACGGTCTGGGCGGCGCGCTGCGCAAGGTCGCGGGCCTGTCCGCGGTGCTGGCCCGCGAGGCGGCCGCGACGGGTGCGGCACCGCAGGACCCGCGCCGTGCCGCCGCGCGCCGCCATCCGTACTGGCAGAACGTCGCGCATCTGCTGCTCGTGGGCCGGGTCGCGTCGGGTCGATGGTTCGAGACGCACCCGCCGCTGCGTGCCCGCGTGCACCGCCTCTACGGGCGCGACATGGTGCCGCTCGAGGCGTCCGAGCTCGCCGATGCCGAGCGCCGCGAGCCCGAGCTGCCGGCGCTGTCGCTCGCGGTGTCGACGGGCGTCGCCCTCGACGACGACGAGGAACCGTCGCTGCTGCCGTCGCCGGTCGCGACGGGCCGACGCCGGGGCGCCGCCATCGGGATGGCCCGCGTCCGCCCGGCCGACGGCGCAGCGCCCCTCGTGCTGTGGGCGGACACGGTGCCGGCGCCGGAGGAGGCGCTCCGGACCGGCGCGGTCGCGCCGCCGGACGATCTCGTCGCGGTCACTCGGTCGGCGGTCACCCCGTCCGCAGTCTCGCTGCCCTCGGTCGCCGCCGATGCGACCGCGACGCCCGGACCGGACGAGGCGATCGCCGCCGCCGCGGATCGCCTGGTGCAGGCGACCCGCGAGCCCGCGGGTGCCGCCGCGCTGGTGGCGGCGCTGATCGAGACGCCCGGTCAGCCCCTGCCCACCTGGGGCGAGGGCTGGGAATGTGCGGCGAAGCATCATGGCGCGCTGCGCGCGGCGGTCGGTGCCGTGCCGGGCGAGACCTTGCGGGCGCTGCGCTGGCCGCTGATGGAGCTCGCGGTCGCGCGGCTGCAGCCGATGTCGCGCCCGGCCCGCGAGTCGCTGCTGGCGACCGTTCGCGGCATCGTCGACCACGACGCGCGCCTGACGCTGCCCGAATGGATCTACGTGGCGCTGCTGCGCCTGCGGCTCAGGCTCGAGCCGCGACGCACCGGCCTGCGCCGCGCGACGCCGGGCGACACGCTGGACGCCCGCAGCATCCGCGTGCTGTTCGCGCTGGTCGCGCACTGTGCGCAGGTCAGCGAGGCGAAGGCCGACCGCGCCGCGAATGCCGCGATCCGGGCGCTCGACCTGCCTTCGATCGGCGGATCGGCCGGCACGCTGACGATCGAGTCGCTCGAGCAGGCGATGCGCGGCGCTGCCAACCTGCCGCCGCTCACCCGGCCGCTGCTCGTGCGGCAGCTGGTCTCGATGCTCCCGGCCGATGCCGGACACGAGGCGCGCGACTTCCTGCGCCTGCTGTGCGTCGCGATCGACTGCCCGTCGCCGCGCCTGCCGCCGTCCGGCCACGGGTGGGTCGGATCGCCGGCCGGCCCCGTCGTCGCCCGCGACGACGCGGACGACCCGGTGCTGGCCGACGCCGACGCCTGAGCGACGGCACGGCCTGACCGCGGCGCGACCGCGGCCTGACCACCGCCCGACCACCGCTCGGCCACCGCTCGGCCACCGCTCGGCCACCGCCGGCGCCCGGTACACTCTGGAGACGAGGACCCGGCAACCCGCCGGGGCTCGACGCCCCTCCTCCCACGATGTCCGTCACGCTGCCGCCCCTTCCGGCCGAGCCGTCCGGCGCCGATCCCGGCGCCCGGCGGCGCCGCGTGCTCGGCATCGGGCTGGGCGCCGGGGTCGTGCTCGGCGCCGCCAGCTGGGGTGCCCATCGGTGGGCGGGCTCGCGCGGCCCGCGCGTGCTGCCGCCGCTGACCTACCGGCTGATCGACGGCCGCCGGCTCGGTCCGTCCGAACTGGGCGGCAAGGCGGTGCTGGTGAACTTCTGGGCGACGAGCTGCGCGGTCTGCGTGGCAGAGATGCCCGACCTGGTCTCGGTCTACGACGCCTACCGGCCACGGGGGCTGGAGCTGGTGGCCGTCGCGATGCCGTACGACCGACCCGACCACGTGCTGCACTTCGCGTCGACCCGGCGGCTGCCGTTCCCGGTCGCCCTCGATCCGATGGGGGAGGCGGTCACCGCCTGGGGGGGCGTGGAGGGCACGCCGCTCACTTGGCTCGCCGGGCCCGACGGCCGCATCCGTCGCCGCTGGCTCGGCCGCCCCGATTTCGCGGCGCTTCGCCTCGAGCTCGACGCGATGCTGCCGGGGCCGGCTGCCTGAGCGCCCCGCGCCCCGCGCCCGGTTCAGCCCTGCGCCAGCTCAGCCCTGCGCCAGCTCAGCCCGCCTCGCCCGCCTCAGCTCACACCCGCCGCCGCCGCCTGCTGGTCCGCGTGATACGAGGATCGAACCAGCGCGCCAACCGCGGCGTGAGTGAACCCTAACTGATACGCCTGCTTCTCGAACGAGGCGAAGACGTCCGGATGGACGTAGCGGCGCACCGGCAGGTGGTGGTTGGTCGGCGCGAGGTACTGGCCAATGGTGATCATGTCGATGTCGTGCGCCCGCATGTCGCGCATCGTCTGGACGATCTCATCGTCCGTTTCGCCCAGTCCGACCATGATCCCGGACTTGGTCGGCACCCCCGGCACGCGCTGCTTGAACTCGGCCAGGAGCTTGAGCGAGTGCCCGTAGTCGGAGCCCGGACGCGCCTCCTTGTAGAGCCGCGGCACGGTCTCGAGGTTGTGGTTCATCACGTCGGGCGGCGCCGCCTCGAGGCTGGCGAGCGCTCGGTCGAGGCGGCCGCGGAAGTCGGGCACGAGCACCTCGATCCGGGTGTCGGGCGACTGCGCGCGCACTTCGCGGATGCAGTCGACGAAGTGCTGGGCCCCGCCGTCGCGCAGGTCGTCGCGATCGACCGAGGTGATCACGACGTAGCTCAGGCGCAGCGCGGCAATGGTCTTGGCGAGGTTCGCCGGCTCGTTCGTGTCGAGCGGGTCGGGCCGGCCGTGCCCGACGTCGCAGAACGGGCAGCGCCGCGTGCACTTGTCGCCCATGATCATGAAGGTGGCGGTGCCCTTGCCGAAGCACTCGCCGATATTCGGGCAGGACGCCTCTTCGCAGACGGTGTGCAGATTGTGCTCGCGCAGGATCCGCTTGATGTCGTGGAAGCGGCTGCCCGGCGCGGCGGCGCGCACGCGGATCCAGTCGGGCTTGCGGAGCACCTCGCCGGCGGGCACGACCTTGATCGGGATCCGCGCGGTCTTGCCGGCGCCTTTCTGCTTGGCGGTCGCGTCGTACGGAGCGGCGGCAGGCGCCGCGGACTCGGGGGAGGCGGAGTCGGTCATGGTCGTTCGATGTGGGCGGCGAGGGTCTCGCCGAAGTGCCGGGCGACCGCCGCCGGATCGACGCGATCGGCGTCCGGGGGGGCGGCGCGGGCGCGGGCCAGGTCGGTCACCTGCAGGCCAGCATACCCGCAGGGGTTGATCCGTTCAAACGGCTCGAGGTCCATCGCGACGTTCAGCGCGATGCCGTGATAGGTGCAGCCGCGGCTGACCTTCAGGCCGAGCGAGGCGAGCTTCGGGCCCGCCGTGCCGTCGGCCGACGCGTGGTACAGGCCCGGGGCACCCGGCTTGCGCACGGCGCGCACGCCCCAGGCGGCACAGGTCTCGATGGCGGCGGCCTCGAGGCGGCAGACCAGATCACGGACCATCAGCCGATGCCGACGCAGGTCCACGAGCGTGTAGGCGACGACCTGACCGGGGCCATGGTAGGTGACCTGGCCGCCTCGCTCCGTCCTGACCACGGGGATCTCACCGGGGGTGAGCACATGCTCCGGTTTGCCGGCCAGCCCCTGGGTGAACACCGCCGGGTGCTCGACCAGCCAGATCTCGTCGGGGGTGGCGTCGTCGCGCGAGGCCGTGAAGGCGCGCATCGCGTCGAGCGTCGGCAGGTAGTCGGCAGGGGCGAGGGAGCGGATCAGCATCGGGAGCGGGGCCGCGTCGGGAGGCGGTGCGAGGGGGCGGGTCCGACGGCGCCGCGCTTCGATGGTACCGTCGTCACGGGTCCGACCCCGCCCCGACCAGCCCGGCGGGCGGGGTTCCGACCCGGACGGGCCGAGCGCGGCCTGGAGGGCCCCATGACCGATGCGATCCGTCCGATCGAGCTGCTCGGTGCTGCCATCGGCGAGGGGGCGCCCGACCGTCGTACCCGGGCCGGGCCGGCGTCCCTGCGCCACTGGGGCCTGGGCGGCCGGCTGAGCGCCCGCGGCCGGGCCGTCCGGTGGGGCGCGGTGGTCGGATCCGACCTCGCCCTGATGCCGCAGGGACCGATGGCCGTGGTGGCCGAGTTCTCGCAGCGGCTCGCCGCGGCGCTGGCCGAATCGATCGAGGCGCGGCACCTGCCGGTGGTGGTGGGCGGCGACCATTCGTGCGCGGTGGGCACCTGGAGCGGTGTCGCCGCCTCGCTGCGCCGCGACGATCCGGGCCGTCGGCTGGGGCTGGTCTGGGTCGACGCCCATCTCGATGCCCACACCCCCGAGACCTCGCCCAGCCAGATGCCCCACGGCATGCCGATCGCCGCGCTCCTCGGGCATGGTGCGCCCGCCCTGACCGAGGTGGGCGACGCCCGCCCGAAGCTGCGGCCGGGCGATCTGGTGCTGATCGGTCCGCGCAGCTGGGAGTCCGGCGAGGCGACGCTGCTCGAGCGGCTGGGGGTGCGGGTGATGACCCATGACGAGGTGCTGCGCCGCGGCTTCGCCGACTGCATGCACGAGGCGATCGCGCGGGTGACCACCGACACCGACCGCTGGGGCCTGAGCTTCGACCTCGATGCGCTGGACCCGCTGGACGCCCCCGGCACCGGCTCGCGGGTGGCGCGCGGGCTGCGCACGACCGAGGTCGCGGCCGCGCTCCACGGGCTCGCGCGGGACCCGCGCTTCGTCGCGGCCGAGCTGGTGGAGTACAACCCCTCGCTCGATCAGGATCGGCTGACGGCCGAGGCGGCCGAGCGCGTGCTGGGGGCGATGGTGGACCGGCGCGAGCCGGGGGCGGCGGGCGGCGCGCCCGGTGCCGAGCGGCGCACCGCCCGGCCGGTGGCCGGGCCTAGAGGACGACCTTGACCATCGGGTGCGCGGTCAGCTCGAGGTAGAGCGCGTCGAGCTGCGCCCGCGAGGTCGCGCGGATCGTCGCCGTCACCCCGAGGTAGGTGCCCTGGCGCGAGGGGCGCAGCTCGAGCGTCGACGCATCGAAGTCCGGCGCGTGCCGACGCACCACGGCCGTCATCGCGTCGACGAAGCCGTCGACCTTCGCGCCCATGATCTTGATCGGGAAGTCGGTCGGGAACTGCAGGAGCTCGGTTCGCGCCGAGGCTGCTGCGTCGTCCGGCGGGAGGGCGTCGGTCATCGGACGCTCAGGCGGGTCGGCCCGGCGCCTCAGCGCGCCGGCGCCAGGCCCGCGCCGGCGGCGCTCGCCGCCTTCGCGCGCTGGTAGGCCGCGTGCAGCCGGCGGAACACCGGGCCGGGACGCCCGTCGCCGACCGGACGCCCGTCGAGCAGCGTGACCGGCAGCTCTTCCTTGGTGGCCGACGAGATCATCAGCTCGTCGGCCGACAGCACCTCGTCGCGGCTCACCTCTCGCACCGTGAACCGCAGCCCTTCGTCCTCGCACAGCTCCTGCATCAGGCCGTAGCGGATGCCCTCGAGGATCAGGTTGTCCTTGGGCGGCGCGAGCACGCCGCCGTCGCGCACCACCCAGAAGTTGCTCGACGAGCACTCGGTCAGGCGATCGCCCCGGAACATCACGCACTCGGCCGCGCCGGCGTCGACCGCCGCCTGCCGCGCCAGCACGTTGCCCAGCAGCGAGGTCGACTTGATGTCGCAGTGCAGCCAGCGCTCGTCGGGCAGCGTGATGACCGCCACGCCCTCGGTCACCTGCTCGGGCGGCTGCACCGGGAACGGACTCGACATCGCGAACACCGTCGGGGTCACGTCCTTCGGGAACGCATGGTCGCGCTTGGCGACGCCCCGGGTGACCTGGATGTAGACGAACTGATCGTCCCAGGGGTGGCGGGCGATCAGCGCATCGACCAGGCCGCGCCAGCCGGCCGCGTCCATCGGATCGGCGATGCGCAGCTTGCCGAGGCTGCGCTCGAGCCGGGCATGGTGCTGCGTCCAGCGGAACGGCTGGCGGCCGTAGACCGGCACCACCTCGTAGACGCCGTCGCCGAAGATGAAGCCGCGATCGAGCACCGGCACGCGGGCTTCGGACAGCGGCAGGAACTCGCCGTTGAGGTAGACGGTCTGGTCGTCGGTCATGCGGGCCTGGGAATCACTTGAACCAGAGACGGATCGTATCCCACAGGCGCCCGAACCAGCCGGCCTGCTCGACCGCCTCGAGGGCGATCAGCGGCTGCTCGGCGATCACCTTGTCGTCGAGCCGCACGCGCAGCGTGCCGATCGGCTGTCCCTTGGTGATCGGCGCCACCAGCGGCTGCATCCGTTCGATCTCGCCCTTGACGCGCTCGCCCTGTCCGCGGGCGACGGTCACGAGCACGTTGTTGGCGAACCCGGCCTTGACCTCCTTGGCCGCGCCCTTCCACACCTGGTAGGAGGCCGCGGTGGCCTCCTTCTGGTAGAGGCGCACGACGTCGAAGTTCGCGAAGCCGTAGTTGAGCAGCTTCTGCGATTCGATCGCGCGGGCCGACTCCGAGGCGGTGCCCAGCACCACCGACAGCAGTCGGCGCTGGAAGCCCGCGCCCGGCTGCTCGCGCTTGCTCGAAGCGATCAGGCAGTAGCCGGCGGCATCGGTGTGGCCGGTCTTGACGCCATCGACGGTCGGGTCGATGAACAGCAGCCGGTTGCGGTTCGGCTGCTTGATGTTGTTGTACGTGTACTCGCGCTCGGAGTAGATCTTGTAGAAGTCCGGGTGCTCCTCGATCAGCCGCGAGCTCAGGATCGCGAGGTCGCGCGCCGTCGTGTAGTGCTGCGCATCGGGCAGGCCCGAGGCATTGGTGAAGTTGGTGTTCTTCATGCCGATGCGCGCGGCTTCGCGGTTCATCTGCGTGGCGAACCCGGCCTCGCTGCCGCCGAGCGCCTCGGCGAGGATGATCGCGGCGTCGTTGCCCGACTGCACGATCAGGCCGCGCAGCAGCTCCTCGACCATTGCCGGCCGGGCCGGGTCGACGAACATCCGCGAACCGATTGCCTTCCAGGCCGGCGGCGAGACCGGCGGGCGGGCGTCGAGCGTGAGCTTCTTCTCCTTGAGCGCGTTGAAGACCAGGTAGGCGGTCATCAGCTTGGTCAGGGAGGCCGGCTCGACCTTCATGTCGGGGTCGCTCGCGGCGAGCAGCTGGCCGGTGGTCACGTCCACCAGCAGCCAGGATTTCGCGGCGATCTGCGGGGCGCCCTGGAGCGCGAGCCCCTGGGTGGCCGGTACCGGTGCGGTCGCCGCGCCCGAGGGCGCGGGCGCGGCCGCCGGCGCCTTCGACTTGCCCGCCTGGGCCTGCGTGGACGGCGCGCTCGCGAGCAGCGCGAGCGTCAGGACGGTGGCGATGGAAGCTTGGCGGCGCAGGGCCATGATCGTTCGTCCTTCCCGTTCGCGAGCGAACGTGAAAGTGGTCGGGGAAGGCGGCGGATTATACGGTCCGCCCGTCTCAGCGCCGGCCTTCGTCCCGGGGCTTCGGCCGGGCGGCGGCCGCCGGCGGCGAGTCGGCATCCGGGCGTGGCGATGACGCATCGCGCCCGCGCGCGCCCCAGGCGCCGTGCGCGGCCTGTGCGGCTGCCGAGACGCGGGCGGCCGCCGCGTCGCCGGCGCGTGTGCGGACCAGCTCGACGATCTCGCGCATCACGCTGCGCAGCACCGTCATGTTCACGCAGTCCTGCAGCCGGGCCTCGAGCACGCGGCCCGCCGGCCCCAGCTCGCGCAGCACCGCGCCCTCGATGCGTCGCTTGAAGTCCTCGAGCCGCGGATCGCGCAGATCGGTGGCGCCGCCGGGCAGTTCCTCGACGATGCCCGAGAGCGCGATCAGCCCCGCCGCCTGCAGTTCGTCGATCAGCTTCGGCAGCTCGCCCGGCCGGACCGCGGCGGGCAGGGCCGCGAGCGGCCGTCGGCCGTCGACCAGCACCAGCACGCGGCGTGCGGGCGGCGACAGGGTGCTGCCGCGGTGCTCGATCTCGGAGACGCCGGCGGCGGTCTTCGAGTAGACGAGACGGGGATCGAGCGTGTCCGCCATGGGCCTGTGCTCAGCGCAGCTCGCGCACGAGCAGCTGCTTCAGGCCGGTGAGCTTGCGGTGGAAGAAGTGGTCTGCGCCGGGGATCACCACCACGGGCAGTTCCTGGGGGCGCGCCCAGTCGAGGACCGCCGACAGGGGCACGGTGTCGTCGACCTCGCCGTGGATCACCAGCGTGTCGGGCGGCACCGGCTCGACGTCGAAGCGCGACGCGGCGGTGCCCACGAACACCAGCCGCGAGGCCGGCCGCTGCGCGTCGGCCAGCCGCCGCGCGGCGCGGGACTGCACGAAGCTGCCGAACGAGAAGCCGGCGAGCACCAGTGGCAGCGTGTCGCCGTCGGGCTCCGCGGCACGCGCCGCGGCGATCACGGCCAGCAGGTCCTCGGTCTCGCCGCGGCCCTCGTCATAGGTGCCCTCGGTGGCGCCGACGCCGCGGAAGTCGGGCCGCCAGCAGACGTGGCCGAGCGCGAGCAGCGCGCGGGCCAGGGTCTGCACGACCTTGTTGTCGCGGGTGCCGCCATACAGCGGGTGCGGATGCGCCACCACCGCGATGCCACGCAGGGGGGTGCCGGCATCCGGCCGGTCGACGGCGACGTCGATGCGGCCCGCCGGTCCGTCGATGCCGACGATGCGGGTGCCCGGATTCATCACTCAGTCGATCTTCAGCCGCTCCACGACCTTGCCGTCGCGCAGATGGCTTTCGACGATCTCGTCGATGTCGTGCTTGTCGACGAA
>CAIUGQ010000354.1 GCA_903898725.1 uncultured Burkholderiales bacterium
GTCCCCTCGACCAGCGGCAGCAGGTCGCGCTGCACGCCCTGGCGCGAGACGTCGGCGCCGCCGACCTCGCTGCGCGACGCGATCTTGTCGACCTCGTCGAGGAACACGATGCCGTTCTGCTCGACGTTGGCGAGCGCCCGCAGCTTGACCTCGTCGTCGTTGACGAGCTTGCCCGCCTCCTCGTCGCGCAGCACCTTCATCGCCTCGCGGATCGTGAGCTTGCGGGTCTTCCTGCGGCCGCCCATGCCCTGGAACATCCCCTGCAGCTGCTGGGTCAGCTCCTCCATGCCGGCCGGCCCCGCGATCGGCAGGTCGGGCATCGGCGCGGCGAGCTCGAGCTCGATCTCCTTGTCGTCGAGCTCGCCCTCGCGCAGCTTCTTGCGGAACTTCTGGCGCGTGGCCGAGTCGGCCGGCGCGGGCGTGGCCGCCTCGCCGGTCGAGCCGAAGCCGAAGCCCCGAGCCGGCGGCAGCAGCACGTCGAGCACGCGGTCCTCGGCGGCGTCGATCGCGCGCATCTCGACCTTGGCCATCTCGAGCTCGCGGGTCTGCTTGATGCCGATCTCGACGAGGTCGCGGATGATCGCGTCGACGTCCTTGCCGACGTAGCCGACCTCGGTGAACTTGGTCGCCTCGACCTTGATGAACGGCGCCTGCGCGAGCCGCGCGAGCCGCCGCGCGATCTCGGTCTTGCCGACGCCGGTCGGGCCGATCATCAGGATGTTCTTCGGCGTGATCTCCTGGCGCAGCGACGCGTCGACCTGCTGGCGCCGCCAGCGGTTGCGCAGCGCGATCGCGACCGCGCGCTTGGCACGCTCCTGCCCGATGATGTGCTTGTCGAGCTCGGAGACGATCTCCTGGGGGGTCATGGTGCTCATCCGACGAGATTACCGCAACGCGGGGCCCGACCCGCCATGCCCAGGTTCGGTGCGGGCGCCCCTGCTGCGGTGCCGAAAGGCCCCGCGATCCAAGCACTGCATTGACTGTCCCCACGACGCGCTATAGTCTCGCGCTCCCGGGCGCCGCTGTCCGGGACAATGACCGACACAATCCCCTCTTCTTTCCGGGGCACGGAGACGCATGGCCGCCGATTACATCGTCGAGACCCAGGACCTGTCGATCGACTTCAACGGGTTCTATGCGGTCAAGGGCGTCTCGCTGAAGGTCGCGCGCGGATCGATCCATGCACTGATCGGTCCGAACGGCGCCGGCAAGACGACCTGCTTCAACCTGATCACGAAGTTCCTGCGCCCCACCGGCGGCAAGATCCTCTACAAGGGTCAGGACATCACGCGTGCCAAGCCGGCCGACGTCGCCCGGCTCGGCATGGTCCGCAGCTTCCAGATCTCGGCCACCTTCCCCCACCTGACGGTGCTCGAGAACGTGCGGGTCGCGCTGCAGCGCAAGCTCGGCACGTCCTTCCAGTTCTGGAAGAACCAGCGCTCGCTGAACGTGCTGGACGCGCAGGCGATGGCGCTGCTCGAGGACGTCGGACTCGCCGAATACGCCGGCCTGCAGGCGGTGGAGCTGTCCTACGGGCGCAAGCGCGCGCTCGAGATCGCCACCACGCTCGCGCTCGACCCGGAGATGATGCTGCTCGACGAACCGACCTCGGGCATGGGCCACGAGGACATCGGACGGATCGCGGCGCTGATCAAGAAGGTCGCGGCCAAGCGCACGGTGCTGATGGTCGAGCACAACCTGTCGGTCGTCTCCGACCTGTCGGACACGATCACCGTGCTCGCGCGCGGCGAGGTGCTGACCGAGGGCCCGTACGAGACGGTGTCCAAGGACCCGCAGGTGATCGAGGCTTACATGGGGACGGGTCATGCCTGAGGCACTGCTCGAGGTCAAGGACCTGCAAGGCTGGTACGGCGAGAGCCATGTGCTGCACGGCATGTCGTTCACGGTGCCGGCCGGCGAGGTCGTCACCCTGCTCGGGCGCAACGGCGCCGGCAAGACGACGACGATGCGCGCGGTGATGGGCGTGCTCGGCAAGCGCAAGGGCTCGGTGAAGTACGAGGGCATCGAGACCGTCGGGCTGCCGTCGAACGTCATCGCCAAGCACGGCATCGCGTACTGCCCGGAGGAGCGCGGCATCTTCTCGAGCCTGTCGGTGCGCGAGAACCTGGAGCTGCCGCCGATCGTCAAGCCGGGCGGCATGTCGCTCGACGAGATCTACCAGCTGTTCCCGCGGCTCAAGGAGCGCGCGAACAACCAGGGCACGAAGCTGTCCGGCGGCGAGCAGCAGATGCTCGCGATCGCCCGCATCCTGCGCACCGGCGCCAAGCTTCTGCTGCTCGACGAGCCGACCGAGGGCCTCGCCCCGGTGATCGTCCAGCACATCGGCGAGATCATCCGGACGGTCAAGAAGCGGGGCTTCACGGTGCTGCTCGTCGAGCAGAACTTCCACTTCGCCTCGACCGTCGCCGACCGACACTACGTGGTCGAGCACGGCAAGGTGATCGACACGTTCCTGAACGACGACGTCAAGGCGAACCTCGCCAAGCTCGAGTCCTACCTCGGCGTCTGACTGCCCTTCCGCCACGACAACCCACCCCGGAGACGACATGACCTTCCGACCCAGCTTCGTCAAGACCGCAGTCGCGGGCGCCATCGCGCTGCTCGCCGGCACGGCATCGGCCCAGTACTCCGATGGCGTCATCAAGATCGGCGTCATGAACGACATGTCGGGCCTGTACGCCGACATCGCCGGCCCCGGCTCGGTCTGGGCCGCCAAGAAGGCGGTCGAGGACTTCGGCGCGGCCGCCAAGGGCATGAAGGTCGAGATCCTCGCGGCCGACCACCAGAACAAGCCGGACATCGGCTCGAACATCGCCCGCCAGTGGATCGACGTCGACAAGGTCGACGCCATCGCCGACCTGCCGACCTCGTCGGTCGCGCTGGCCGTGAACCAGATCGTCCGCGAGAAGAACAAGGTCCTGCTGAACTCCGGCGCGGCCACCTCGGACCTGACCAACAAGGCCTGCTCGCCGAACACCGTCCACTGGACGTACGACACGGTGATGCTGGCCAACGGCACGGGCAAGGCCGCGGTCAAGACCGGTGGCGACAGCTGGTACTTCCTGACGGCGGACTACGCCTTCGGCCACGCGCTCGAGCGTGACGTCGAAGCGATCGTCACCGGCAGCGGCGGCAAGGTGCTGGGCAAGGTCCGCCACCCGCTCGGCACGCAGGACTTCTCCTCGTTCCTGCTGCAGGCGCAGGCGTCCAAGGCCAAGGTCATCGGCCTGGCCAACGCCGGCGGCGACACCATCAACTCGATCAAGCAGGCGTCCGAGTTCGGCATCACCAAGGGCGGCCAGAGCCTGGCGGGCCTGCTGGTGTTCGTGACCGACGTCCACTCGCTGGGCTTGGCCACCGCGCAGAACCTGCTGCTGACCGAGTCGTTCTACTGGGACCTGAACGACAACACGCGCGCGTTCTCGAAGGAATTCGGCGCCGCCCACAAGGGCCGCATGCCGTCGATGGTGCAGGCCGGCGTCTACGCCTCGGTGCTGCACTACCTGAAGGCGCTCGAGGCGCTGAAGTCGGACGCTGACGGCGTCAAGGTCGTCGACCAGATGAAGAAGATGCCGACCGACGACAAGCTCTTCGGCAAGGGCATGATCCGCGCCGACGGCCGCAAGATCCACGACGCGTACCTGTTCGAGGTCAAGAAGCCGGCCGAGTCGAAAGGCCCGTGGGACTACTACAAGCTGCGCGCGACGATCCCGGGCAACGAGGTGTTCCGCCCGCTCGCCCAGTCCGAGTGCCCGCTGGTCAAGAAGTAAGCACGCCACCTCGGGCCGGCGCCTCGCCGGCCCGGTTCACCCCGCTCCGGGCCCGGAGCGGGGTCGCCCTCCTCCGACACGCCCGCCCATGTTCGAACTGCTCGGCATCCCGCCCCAGGCCTTCTTCGGGCAACTGCTGCTCGGCCTGATCAACGGCGCGTTCTATGCGCTGCTGTCGCTCGGACTGGCCGTCATCTTCGGCCTGCTCAACGTCATCAACTTCACGCACGGCGCCCAGTACATGATGGGTGCGTTCGGCGCGTGGATGCTGCTGAACTGGGCCGGCATCCCGTTCTGGGTCTCGCTGGTGGTCGTACCCATCGTGGTGGGTGCCTTCGGGATGGTGCTCGAGCGGCTCTTCCTCAAGCACCTGTACCACCTCGACCACCTGTACGGCCTGCTGCTGACCTTCGGCCTGGCGCTGATCATCGAGGGCCTGTACCGCAACGAATTCGGTTCGTCCGGCCAGCCCTTCGTGAACCCGATCCCGGGCGGCACGAACCTCGGCTTCATGTTCCTGCCCTACTACCGCGGCTTCATCGTCGTGTTCTCGCTGGTGGTCTGCCTGGCGACCTGGTACATGATCGAGCGCACGAAGCTCGGCTCGTACCTGCGCGCGGCCACCGAGCGGCCCGACCTGGTGCAGGCCTTCGGCATCAACGTGCCGCGCATGATCACCCTGACCTACGGCTTCGGCGTCGGACTCGCCGCGCTGGCCGGTGTGCTCGCCGCGCCCGCCTACCAGGTGAGCCCGCAGATGGGCTCGAACCTGATCATCATCGTGTTCGCGGTCGTCGTGATCGGCGGCATGGGCTCGATCATGGGGTCGATCCTGACCGGCTTCGGCCTGGGCGTCGTCGAGGGCCTGACGAAGGTCTTCTACCCCGAGGCGTCGAGCACCGTGATCTTCGTGATCATGGCGATCGTGCTGATGATCAAGCCCGCGGGACTCTTCGGGAAGCAGAAATGAACGCATCCGCCTCCACCACTTCCGCCTCGCCGGCCACGGTCACCGCGCCGCCGGCGGTGTCGTCCGGCAATACGGGGCTGCTGCTGTTCGGCGCCTTCGTGGTCGCGATGATGGTCGCGCCGCATGTGGGCGCGTACCCGCTCTTCCTGATGAAGGTGCTGTGCTTCGCGCTGTTCGCCTGCGCCTTCAACCTGCTGATCGGCTATGTCGGCCTGCTGTCGTTCGGGCATGCGATGTTCTTCGGCTTCTCGGCGTACGTGGCCGCGTACTCGACGAAGGTCTGGGGCTGGACGCCCGAACTGGCGCTGCTGGCCGGTGCGGCCACCTCCGCGGTGATGGGCCTGCTCGTCGGCGCGATCGCGATCCGGCGCCAGGGCATCTACTTCGCGATGGTCACGCTCGCGCTGTCGCAGATGGTGTTCTTCTTCTGTCTGCAGGCACCGTTCACCGGCGGCGAGGACGGCATCCAGTCGGTGCCCCGGCGCGCGCTGTTCGGCCTGATCGACACGAAGGGCGACATGGCGATGTACTACATGGTGCTCGCGATCTTCGTGATCTGCTTCGCGATCATCTTCCGGACGATCAACTCGCCGTTCGGGCAGGTGCTCAAGGCGATCCGCGAGAACGAGCCGCGTGCGATCTCGCTGGGCTACCAGGTCGACCGCTACAAGCTGCTCGCCTTCGTGCTGTCGGCGACGCTGGCCGGTGTGGCCGGCTCGACCAAGGCGCTGGTGTTCCAGCTCGCGTCGCTGACCGACGTCACCTGGCAGATGTCCGGCGAGGTGGTGCTGATGACGCTGGTCGGCGGCATGGGCACGGTGTTCGGGCCGGTGGTCGGCGCGGGCATCATCATCGCGATGCAGAACTACCTGGCCGGCCTCGGCGAATGGGTGCTGGTCGTGCAGGGCCTGATCTTCGTGGTCGTGGTCATGCTGTTCCGCCGCGGCATCGTCGGCGAGATCGCGGCCCGGCTCAAGCGCGGCTGAACGGGCGGGGGCTGCCCCCCCGTCCCCGCCCGCCGCATCCCCCGGCGCGCGTCCGACCGGCTCCGGCCGGGCGGCGCGCGCCGGACCGTTTCCGGGGCCGCTCGGCCCGGGAGGACACCATGAACGATCCGCTCGCGGGACTGCCCCGCGTCACCTACGCGAACGCAGCGAGCGACTTCTCGGCGCTGCACGCGGTGTTCGATGCCGAGCTGCCCGCCTTCGCCTCGCGCGCGACCGGCCTGGACTCGGCGAACCGCATCGGCGGGGACGACGACACCGGCGGGACGCGCTACGCGGTCGCTTCGCCGATCGACGCACGGCTCACGCTGGGCACCCTGGTGGCGGCGGATGCGGCGGCGGTCGACCGCGCGGTCGCGGCCGCACGCGCCGCGGCGCCCGGCTGGCGCGCGA
>CAIUGQ010000355.1 GCA_903898725.1 uncultured Burkholderiales bacterium
CGCGGGCGCGCGGCCGGTGTCGAGCGCATCGAGGAAGTCGGCCCAGAGTGCGCGGTGCCAGTCGGACGGGAAGGCCATCGGGTCGGCGCCGGTACCACCCGGGCCGGCAGCGGGCTCGAGGTCGATCGCGGTACCGTCATGCAGGCGCACCTGCAGTGCGGTGCCCGCCAGCGTCGCGGTACCGGCCTCGCCGGTCAGCACGATGCGTTCCGGGTGACCGGGGAAGGCGGCCGTGCTGGCCTCGATCGTGCCGTGCGCGCCGCTGCGGTAGCGGACCGCCGCGCACACCAGGTCCTCGGTCTCCATCCGGTGCACGGCGGTCGTCGTCGCGAACGCGGCCACCTCGGCGATCGGGCCGGCCAGGTGCAGCAGCAGGTCGAGCGTGTGGATGCCCTGGGTGAGCAGCACGCCGCCGCCGTCGCGCGCACGCGTGCCCCGGCCCGGCTGGTCGTAGTACGACTGCGGCCGCCACAGGCGGATGTCCGCGGAGGCCGACACGAGCGGCCCGAGCGCACCGGCCCGCAGCAGGCGCGCGAGCTCGAGCGCGGCCGGTCTGAACCGGTGCTGCAGCACCACGCCGAGCGTCACGCCGGCGTCGCGGCACGCGGCCACGAGGCGCTCGGCGCGTTCGGTCGACACCTCGAGCGGCTTCTCCAGCAGCACATGCCGGCCCGCCGCGGCACAGCGCTCGACGAGCGGCAGGTGGGTCGACGGCGGCGTCAGCAGCACGATCGCCTCGACGCTGCGGTCGGCGAGCACCTCGTCGAGCGTCTCGGCCTGCGGCACGTCGGCGAACGCGGGCCAGCGGGCCGCGAAGGCCCCCCTGCGCTCGGGCGTCGGCGAACACACCCAGGCGAGCTCGACACGGTCGGCGAGCGCGAGCGCGCTCTCGGCGTGCGGCGCGACCGCCATCCCCAGTCCGACCACCGCGATCCGACGTCTCGCCCTGTGCATGTCCCGCTCCGGTCTCGTCATCCGGTCCCGCCGCTCGATCGGCACGCGCGGACCGCGCAGGCCGACGTCGCTTGCGACCCGCGACACGCGGGTCGACGCACGCGGCTCGGCGCCTGGCCCAGTATAGGCGGCGCGGCAGGACGGACCGCCGTGCCTGCAGGTACAGTTCCGGGATGGACACCTCCCTCCCCCCGACCCTCGACGTCGTCTCGGATGTCGTCTGCCCGTGGTGCTACATCGGCAAGCGTCAGCTCGAGGCCGCGATCGAGCGGATGCCCGAAGCCGAGCGCCCCATCGTGCGCTGGCACCCGTTCCAGCTGAACCCCGACCTGCCCGCCGAGGGCATCGGCCGGCGCAGCTACCTCGAGCAGAAGTTCGGCGGTCCCGAACGTGCCGCGCAGATCTACGAACGCGTGCGTGCAGCCGGCCGCGGCGCGGGGCTGGCGCTCGACTTCGACCGGATCGAGAAGCAGCCGAACACGCTCGATGCGCACCGGCTGATCGCGTGGGCGCAGGCCCACGAGGGGCGCGACGCCGAGCCGCTGGTCGAGGCGCTGTTCCGCGCCTACTTCGTCGAGGGCCGCTTCATCGGCGACCGCGCCGAGCTGGCGCGGATCGCCGGCGAGGCCGGCTTCGACGAGGCCGCCGCACGCGCGATGCTGGACTCGAACGAGGGCACGACCCAGATCGCCGACGCCGACCGGCGTGCCCGCGAACTCGGCATCAGCGGCGTGCCGTTCTTCGTCTTCGATGGCCGGGTCGGCGTCTCCGGCGCCGCCGGTCCGGACGCGCTGCTCGAGGCGGCGGCGCAGGCGCGCGCGCAGGCCTGACCGGAGGCCCCGCGCACACGGTGCACCGTCGCGGCGGCTGGGCGCGACGCACCTGAAACGGCACGCGCGCGAGGCCGTTGCCTCGAATCCGGCCCCCGCCCGGCCGGCCGGGCTTCGGGGCGCGGGCTAGAATCGGCGGACCCATCCACGAGTCCGCCCCATGTCCGCGACACCGCTCGATCCCGCCTCCCTGCCGCTGGCCGGCATCAAGATCATCGAGCTCCACGCGATCGGCCCGGTGCCGTTCGCCGGCCAGCTGCTGCGCAGCCTCGGGGCCGACGTGCAGCGCATCTCGCCGCCCGCGGACCCCGGGCTGGGCGTCTCGACGAACCCGCGCTTCGACATCTCGAACGCGGGCAAGCGCCCGGTCGCGATCGACCTGAAGTCGGCCGACGGCCTGGCGCAGGCCCGCACGCTGATCGACGCGGCCGACGTGCTGCTCGAGGGCTTTCGGCCCGGCGTGATCGAGCGCCTCGGACTCGCGCCGGCGCAGCTCCTCGCAAGCAATCCGCGGCTGGTGATCGGGCGCCTGTCGGGCTGGGGTGCGCGGGGCGCGCTCGCGGACCGCGCCGGCCACGACATCAACTACCTCGCGATGGCGGGCCTGCTGAATGCGATCGGCACCGCCGAGACGCCGGTGCCGCCGCTCAACGTCGTCGGCGACTACGGCGGCGGCGCGATGCACCTGGCGGTCGGCGTGCTCGCGCAGCTCGTGCGCCGCGGCATCGACGGCCGCGGCGGCGTCGTCGAGTCGAGCATCCTCGCGGGCTCGGTCGGCCTGTCGCCCATCTTCTACGGACTGCTCGCGGCGGGCATGTGGACGCTGCCGCGCGCGGCCAACCTGCTCGACGGCGGCGCGCCGTACTACCGGGTCTACCGCACGGCCGACGCGAAGTTCGTGGCGGTCGGCGCAATCGAGCCCAAGTTCTACGCGCAGCTGCTGCAGGTCACCGGCCTGTCGGACACGCTCGACCCGAAGAAGCAGAACGACCGCAGCACCTGGCCCGACACCGCCCGCATCCTCGCCGAGCGTTTCGCGCAGCGCACCCGCGACGAGTGGGCGGTGGCGGCCGAGCCGACCGACGCCTGCCTGTCGCCGGTGCTCGATCTGCTCGAGGCCGCCGCGCATCCGCACAACCGCGCGAACGGGCTGTACCGCGACGATCCGTTCCCGCAGCCCGACCGCACGATCGGGTTCACGCGCTGAACGGCGCGCGCCCGCCTGCCGACGCCGCCCCGATGCCGCCGCGCGCCGGTGAGCTCGGCGCGGGCCTGGCCTGTGCGCTGGGCGCCGGTCTCGCATGGGGACTGGTCTTCGTCGCACCGGTCATGCTGCCCGGCTACCCGGCGGCGGTGCTGTCGGTCGGGCGCTACGCGGCCTTCGGGCTGATCGCGCTCGCGCTCGCCTGGTCGGCTCGCGAATCGCTCGCGCGGCTCACGCGCGCCGACTGGGCCGAGGCGGCACGCCTGTCGCTGGTGGGGAACCTGCTCTACTACGGCTGTCTCGCGGCCGCGATCCAGACGGCCGGGGTGCCGCTGCCGACGATGCTGATCGGCACGCTGCCGCTGGTGATCGCGGTGGTCTCGAACCTCTCGGAGCGCACCCTGCCCTGGGCCCGGCTCGCCCCGTCGCTCGCGGTGATCGCCGTCGGCATCGCGCTGGTGAACCACGCCGAGTTCGAGCGCCTGCGCGAGGCCTCGCCCGATGCCGGACCGCGGCTGCTGCTGGGCACGGTGCTCGCGCTCGGCGCGGTCGCCTGCTGGACCTGGTACCCCATCCGCAACGCACGCTGGATGCGCGCGAATCCGGACGTCAGCTCGGCCACCTGGGCGACGGCGCAGGGCCTGACCACGCTGCCGCTCGCGCTCGCGGGCTGGGCGGGCGTGGCCGTCTGGCACGCGGCATGGCCGCTGCGCGCGGGCGAGGGCGGCGGCACGTTCGAGTTTCCCTTCGGTGCACAGCCCTGGGCCTTCGTCGGCCTGATGACCGTGATCGGACTGGCCGCGTCCTGGCTCGGGACGCTGCTGTGGAACCGCGCCTCGCGGCTGCTGCCGACCTCGCTGGTCGGCCAGCTGATCGTCTTCGAGACGCTGTCGGCCCTGGCCTACGGCTTCATGTGGCGCGGCGAGGCGCCCGCAGCCGGCGCGGCCGCGGGCATCGCGCTGCTGGTGGTCGGCGTGGTGATCGGCGTGCGCACCTTCCAGCGCACACCGGGCTGAGGCCGCGAGGACCTCGGCGTCGGCATCGACGCGGGGGATCGACGCGGGGATCGACGCCGGAATAGGCCCCGCCCTCAGCGTCCGCCCCAGCGCCTCGGCCACGCGACGAACAGCAGCAGGCACGCGGCATGCACCGACGCGAACGCCACCATGGCGGCACGGAACGCGGCGACCTCGTCGAGCCCGCGGCCGCGGAACGCGTCGATGGCGACGCCGAAGCCCCACTGGCTCGCGAACATCCAGGAGAAGATCACCAGGTTGAAGCCGGTCAGCGCGCGGCCGGCCAGCCGCGCGGGGAAGGCGAGGCCCACACGGGGCTGCACGAGCGTGTAGACGGTGGCGGCCGCCGCGTACGCGACCCACAGCCACCAGGCCGACGCGCCCCAGGCCCAGGCGATCGCGAGCTCGAGCACCACGACCAGCGCGGTGCCGCGGGCGACGATCCGCGCGAGCGCGTCGCGTTCGGTGCCGATGCGCGGCGCGATCCAGCCGAGCGCGAAGAAGCACAGCATCAGGCCGAAGTTGAAGGCGAACAGCAGGTCGGCGCGCGCGGCGCCCTGCACGCCGAGCACGGTGCCGAACCACGGCCCCACCCACAGGCTCTGCATCGACACGAAGCCGCCCTGCACGACGCCGGCGGTCATCGTCATCCGCCAGAAGTAGCCGCTCGCGAACACCTCCCGATAGCCGCCGAGCGACGCGAGGAACGAGGCGGCGGGCGCACCGGGGGCCCGCGCGTGTTCGTGGTCGCGCGGCAGCAGCAGCCACATCGTGGCGCCGATGGCCGCGAGCAGCGCCGCCGCGAGCCAGAACACGCCGCGCCAGCCGAGCAGCGGCAGCGCCCAGTGGACGGGCACGGTGGTGAACAGCACGCCGACGGTGCCGGACATCAGCATCCAGGCGGCGAGCTGCGTCTGGCGCTCGGCGGGGAACCACTGGCGGTAGGCGGTCAGCGAGGCCATCAGCGCGCCGGCCACGCCCGCGCCGATCAGCGCGCGGCCCACCCACAGCATCGCGGGCGAGGTCGCGAGCGCGAAGACGGCGCAGCCCGCGGCGGCGAGTCCGAGCAGGGCCGCGTCGACCCGTCGCGGGCCGAAGCGGTCGAGCCAGACGCCGAGCGGTACCTGCATCGCCGCGAAGGCGAGGAAGTAGGCGGCCGACATCGCGCCGAGCTGCGCATGGGTCAGGCCGAGCTCGGCAGTGAGCTCGGGGGCGAGCACGGCGTTCACCGACCGCAGCCCGTACGACATGAAGTAGCCGGCCGCGAAGCAGCCGAAGATCCGCAGCGCGAGCAGGCCTCGGGCCTGGCGCTGCGCCGGGGCCCCGCTCATCGCATCAGCTTCAGCGACTCGAGAAAGAGCGCAGCCGCCTCGCGGTCGGGTCGCGGCCCGAGCACCACCGCCTGCCACGCCTGCGTGCCGACCGCGACGAAGCGCGCGATCAGCGTCGCCTCACGATCGCGCATGCGTCCGGCGGCCTCGATCTCGACGCCGGCCTCGGTGCCGGTCCGCTGCCCGCCGAGGTCGACGCGCACGACCTGCACCGCACGCTCGGCGCTCACCGTCCCGCCGATGTTGCGGACCATCGCAGCCCGCATCGACGCGAGCGCCCGCGCACGCATCGTCTCGGAATCCTCGGGCAGGGTCACGACGCCGACGGTGTAGGCGACCTCGCGCGCCTGCGCACCGAGCATCGTCATCTCGAGCGACAGGCCCTCGAGGTTGATGGTGCGCGACAGGCGGGCCGGCTTGGCCGGCAGCATGACCAGCACGCCCGCCTCCTCGGTGCGGATCTCGCGCCAGTCGTGCTCGGGCGAGCAGCCCGCCAGCCAGGCCAGGGGCGCCGCCCCGAGCACGCCCATCACCGCGCGGCGAGAGGCGCGCGCGGGTCTCCTCGTTGCATCCATCGCATAATGGTATCAATGCCGCCGACCGGGTCCGCGCGATGCCGCGCGGGGCGACCGGCGCCGGGAGCGCGACATGCTGTACGAGTTCAAGTCCAAGGCCACCGGAAACGTCGTGATGACCGGACCGGTCGCGGAGCGCCTGCTCGGGATCGTCGGCCGCGAGCCGGCCGCCAAGGGCATCTTCACCGTCGAGCAGATGCCCGAGGCGATCGCCGCGCTGAAGGCTGCGATCGAGCGCGAGGCGGCCGAGCGCAGCGACACCGCGGACAGCGATGACGAACACACGCTCGAGGCCGCACGCTCGGTCTCGCTCAGACAGCGGGCCTGGCCGCTGATCGACATGCTGAGCACCGCCCTGGCCGCGAAGCAGCCGGTGACCTGGGGCCTCTGAGCGGCGCGAATCCGGCGCGTCGCCCAGACGCCCCCGGTCAGCGGAAGTAGCGCTTGGCCGAGTGGTCCGGGCCGCCCTCGCCGATCGGCTTGGCGATGCCGTCGACCCGCAGCACCGGGGCACCGTCGACGCGGAACAGCCCCTGGCAGAACACCAGGTTGCGGGTGGCCCGCAGCACGTCGAGCCGCCCCTCGATCCATGCATCCCGCGGCACCGGCGCGAGGAAGTCGGCCGACAGGCTGACGGTGCTCATGAAGCGGTCCTGGCCGGTCTGCAGGTTCGAGCCGAGCACCACCAGCATGTCGGCGAGCGCCATCAGCATCCCGCCGTGGCAGAAGCCCGACGGGCTGCAGTGCCGGGTCTCGACCCGCAGCCCCATCACCAGCCGTCCGGCCGCCCCCTCGGCGGCGTGCCCGTAGAGCGGGCCGACCAGGTCGATGAAGGGATTGCCGCCGAACGAGAGCGGCACGAAGCCCTCCGGGACGGACACGCGCGTGGAGGGATCGTCCGACATGGCTGGGTTCGCCCCCTTCGCGCTCAGCCCAGGCTCGAGGCGAGCGCGCGCCGCAGCTCGGCCTCGTCGCGGCCCGAGCGCTGCGCGATGTCGCGCAGCTGGTCGTCACCGATGCGCCCGACGTTGAAATACTGCGACTGCGGGTGCGACAGGTAGAAGCCCGAGACGCTCGAGGCCGGCGACATCGCCAGCGACTCGGTCAGGCTCATGCCGATCTCCTCGGCGCGCAGCACCTCGAACATCGCCCGCTTGACGGTGTGCTCGGGGCACGCCGGGTAGCCTGGGGCCGGGCGGATGCCGCGATAGCGCTCGGCGACCAGCTGCTCGTTCGTCAGGCGCTCGTCGGGCGCGTAGCCCCAGAGGTCACGACGCACGCGCTCGTGCATGCACTCGGCGAAGGCCTCGGCCATCCGGTCGGCGATCGCCTTGAGCATGATCGACGAGTAGTCGTCGAGCAGCGCCGCGAACTCCGCCTCCTTCTTCTCGACGCCGATGCCCGCGGTGACCGCGAACAGCCCGACCCAGTCCTCGATGCCCGAGGGCGCGCCGTCGATGACCTTGGGCGCGACGAAGTCGGCGAGGCACTTGTTGTCGACGCCGTCGCGCTTGGCGATCTGCTGGCGCAGGTTGCGCCAGGTGAAGGCCACCTCGGCGCGGCTCGCGTCGGTGTAGACCTCGATGTCGTCGTCGTGCACGGTGTTGGCCGGCAGGAACGCGACGACCGCGTTCGCGGTGATCCAGCGGCCGTCGATGATGCGCTTGAGCATCGACTGACCGTCGGAGAACACCCGCCGCGCCGACTCGCCGACCACCTCGTCGTTGAGGATCGCCGGGTACGGCCCGTGCAGGTCCCAGGTCTGGAAGAACGGCTGCCAGTCGATGTACTTCGCGATCTCGGCGAGGTCGAAGTTGCGGAACACGCGGCGGCCGACGAACTTGGGCTTCGGCGGGTGGTAATGCGCGATCGGGTGCGGCGCCGTGCCCGGATGGTCGTCGGCGCGCATCGCCCAGGCGATGGCCGGCCGGTTCGCGCGCGCCTCGGCGATCGGCACCAGCTGCGGGCCCTTCTTCGACGCGTGGTTCTCGCGCACGCGTTCGTAGTCGGTGCGCAGCTGCTCGAGGTAGGCGATGCGCGTGTCGTCGGACATCAGGTTCTGCGCGACCGGCACCGAACGCGACGCGTCGGCGACGTGGATCACCGGGCCCGAGTAGTGCGGCGAGATCTTGACCGCGGTGTGCACGCGCGAGGTGGTCGCCCCGCCGATCAGCAGCGGGATCTTGCGCACGCGGAACCACTCGTCGCGCTCCATCTCGGCGGCGACGAAGGCCATCTCCTCGAGCGAGGGCGTGATCAGCCCCGACAGGCCGACGATGTCCGCGCCCTCGACCTTGGCGCGCGCCAGGATCTCGTTGCACGGAACCATCACGCCCATGTTCACCACCTCGAAGTTGTTGCACTGGAGGACGACGGTGACGATGTTCTTGCCGATGTCGTGCACGTCGCCCTTGACCGTCGCGATGACGATCTTGCCGCGCGCCCGCGTGTCGCCCGCCGCGGCCTTCTCGGCCTCGATGAACGGCACCAGGTGCGCGACCGCCTGCTTCATCACGCGCGCCGACTTCACCACCTGCGGCAGGAACATCTTGCCCGCGCCGAACAGGTCGCCGACGATGTTCATGCCGTCCATCAGCGGGCCTTCGATGACCTCGATCGGGCGGCCGCCGCGGGCGAGCACCTCCTGGCGGGCGGTCTCGGTGTCCTCGACGACGAAGGTCGTGATGCCCTGCACCAGCGCGTGCGCGAGCCGCTCGCCCACCGGCTTGGCGCGCCAGGCGAGGTCCTCCTCGCGCTTGGCGCCACCGGCCTTGAGCGTGGAGGCGAACTCGATCAGGCGCTCGGTGGCGGTCTTCTCGCGCTCGGGCGAGTCCGCCGGCAGGTCGGCAGGCAGCGTCGGCGGACGGTTCAGCACGATGTCCTCGACGCGGTCGCGCAGCTCGGCCGGAATCTGCTCGTAGACGCCGAGCATGCCGGCGTTGACGATGCCCATGCTCATGCCGGCGCGGATCGCGTGATACAGGAACACGGTGTGGATCGCTTCGCGCGCCGGGTCGTTGCCGCGGAACGAGAACGACACGTTCGACACG
>CAIUGQ010000356.1 GCA_903898725.1 uncultured Burkholderiales bacterium
CCGCTCCAGCACGCCGACCGCGCGCTGATCGTCACCGCCAACGACTTCGACTCGATCTTCGCGATGAACCGGATCGTCCAGGCGATCAAGGCGAAAGCGAAGAACTACAACGTCCGGCTCGGCGGCGTGATCGCCAACCGCAGCAAGGACACCGACCAGATCGACAAGTTCAACGATCGCGTCGGCCTGAAGCGCATGGCGCACTTCCCCGACCTCGACGTGATCCGCCGCAGCCGGCTGAAGAAGTCGACGCTGTTCGAGATGGAGTACTCGCCCGAGCTCGAGGCGGTGCAGAACGAATACCTGCGGCTCGCCGCGGCGCTGTGGGCGGGCACCGATCCGCTCGCGCCCGACGCGCTGAAGGACCGCGAGATCTTCGACCTGCTGGGATTCGACTGACATGGCCGCAGACACCTCGTACGTCGAGCGCCGCGAGCGCATCGAGCACTACTTCGACCGCACCGCGGTCGAGGCCTGGGCCCGCCTGACCTCGTCGGCGCCGGTCAGTGGCATCCGCGCCACCGTGCGCGCCGGCCGCGACCGGATGCGCACGACGCTGCTCGACTGGCTGCCCGCCGACCTGAACGGCCTGCGGCTGCTGGACGCCGGCTGCGGCACCGGCGCGCTGTCGGTCGAGGCCGCGCGCCGCGGGGCGGACGTGGTGGCGATCGACCTGTCGCCGACCCTGGTCGAGCTCGCCCGCCAGCGGCTGCCCTCGGACCTGGGCACCGGCCGCATCGACTTCCGCTCGGGCGACATGCTCGACGCCGCGCTCGGCGAATTCGATCACGTGGTCGGCATGGACTCGCTGATCCACTACGAGCCGGCCGACGTCGTGCGCGCGCTGACCGCGCTCGCGCCGCGGGTACGCGGCTCGATGATGTTCACCTTCGCGCCGCGCACGCCGCTGCTGTCGGCGATGCACGGGGTCGGCAAGCTGTTCCCGCGCGCCGACCGGGCGCCGGCGATCGTGCCGGTGGCCGAGGGCGCGCTGCGCCGGGCGATCGGCGGGGCGCCGGGCCTGGCCGGCTGGTCCGTGGCCCGCACCGAGCGGGTCTCCTCGGGCTTCTACACCTCGCAGGCCCTGGAGATCGTCCGCCGATGAGCAGCGAGGCCCGGCCGAAGCTCTGGCAGACCTGGACGCGGATCGCGCCCGGGCTGCTGCCGTTCGCCGATGCGGCGAGCGACGAGCTGCCGCTCGGCCGGCTGCTGCGGCTGTCGCTGTTCCAGGTGTCGGTCGGCATGGCGACGGTGCTGATGATCGGCACGCTGAACCGCGTGCTGATCGTCGAGATGGGCGTGGGCGCCTGGCTGGTCGCGCTGCTGGTCGCGCTGCCGATCCTGGTCGCGCCGTTCCGCGCGCTCGTCGGCTATCGCTCCGACACGCACCGCTCGGTGCTCGGCTGGCGCCGCGTGCCCTACATCTGGCTCGGCACCTGGCTGCAGTTCGGCGGGTTGGCGATCATGCCGTTCGCGCTGATCCTGCTGTCGGGCGACATCACGAACGGTCCGTGGTGGATCGGGCACGCCAGCGCCGCGCTCGCGTTCCTGATGGTCGGCGCCGGCATGCAGACGGTGCAGACCGCGGGCCTGGCGCTCGCCACCGACATCGCCCCCGAGGCGGCCCGCCCGCGCGTCGTCGCCCTGATGTACGTGATGCTGCTGGCCGGCATGGTGGTGAGCGCGGCGGTCTTCGGCCTGCTGCTCGCCGAGTTCAGCCAGGTGCGGCTGGTGAAGGTGGTGCAGGGCACCGCCACCGCGACCATGGTGCTGAACCTGATCGCGCTCTGGAAGCAGGAGCCGCGGGTGCGCGGCCGCCGCGACGACGCGACCGACGACACCGACTTCCGCGGCGCCTGGGCGATGCTCGCCGGTGCGGGCCGCGTGCGCCGCTTCCTGGTCGGCACGGGCCTGGGCACGGCCGCCTTCAGCATGCAGGACATCGTGCTCGAGCCCTACGGCGGCGAGATCCTGCACCTGGGCGTGGGCGCCACCACCGCGCTGACCGCGCTGATGGCCGTCGGCTCGCTCGCCGCCTTCGGGCTGGCCGCGCGCTGGCTGAGCCGCGGTGCCGACCCGCTGCGGGTCTCGGGCCTGGGCGTGGTCGTCGGGCTGTTCGCGTTCTCGGCGGTGATCTTCGCCGAGCCGTTCCAGTCGGCGACGCTGTTCCGCATCGGCGTGCTGGCGATCGGCTTCGGCGGCGGCCTGTTCGCGGTCGGCACGCTGACCGCCGCGATGGCGCTCGACACCGACGGCTTCAAGGGCCTGGCGCTCGGCGCCTGGGGTGGCGTGCAGGCGACCTGCGCCGGCCTCGCGATCGCCGCCGGCGGCGGCCTGCGCGATGCGGTGGCCTCGCTCGCCGAGCGCGGCCTGCTCGGCGAAGTCCTCACCCATCCGGCGACCGGCTACGCCGCCGTCTATCACGTCGAGCTGCTGATGCTCTTCACCACCCTGATCGCGATCGGCCCGCTGGTCAGGTCCTCGCGGCGCGCCCCCGTGCCGTCGTCGTCGAAGTTCGGCCTGCCGGTGCTGCCCGGTTAGGGCCGCCGTCGGACATCCAAGGAAAGCCAAGGAGCACCATCATGGGATTCGGAGCCATCACGCAGTACGTGGACGTCGCGCAGATCGTCCTCTACATGTTCTGGGCGTTCTTCGCCGGCCTGATCATCTATCTGATCCGCGAGAACAAGCGCGAGGGCTATCCGCTCGAGACCGCGAACGGTACCGTCGAGGGCTGGCCGCCCGCGCCGCGGCCCAAGACCTACCTGCTGTCCGACGGCAGCACGGTGCAGGCGCCCAACGGCAAGGGCATCGCGCGCAACTACAGCGCCGAGCCGGCCAACCGCTTCAACGGCGCGCCGCTCGAGCCGGTCGGCGATCCGCTGCTCGCGGGCGTCGGGCCGGGTGCCTGGGCCGAGCGCATGGACCATGTCGAGCAGACCTTCGAGGGGGCCGCGAAGATCGTGCCGCTGCGCACGCTGGCCGACTACGCGGTCGCCGAGCTCGATCGCGACCCGCGCGGGCTGGCGGTGATCGGCACCGACGGCGAGACCGGCGGCACGGTGGTCGACCTGTGGGTCGACACCTCGGAGGCGACGGTGCGTCACCTCGAGGTCGCGGTGCAGCTGGCCGACGGCGCCACCCGCAGCGTGCTGCTGCCGATCAACTTCTGCCGGATCACCCGCCGCGGCGTGCGCGTCGGTGCGCTCTACGCCGCGCAGTTCGCCGGCGTGCCCGGCACCCGCGACCCGCAGCAGATCACGATGCTCGAGGAAGAGAAGATCATGGCCTACTGGGGCGCCGGGCTGCTGTTCGCTGACGACGACCGCGCCGAGCCGCTGTTCTGATCATGGACGGACATCGCCACGGCCCCGGGCCGGAACACGACTTCGAGCCGGTGCCCGGCCTGCCCGAGCCGCTGCCCCAGGGCGAGCGGATGCTGTGGCAGGGCGCGCCCGACGTCTGGTCGCTCGCGCGCCGCGTCTTCCACGTCCGCAAGGTCGCGGTGTACTTCGGCGTGGTCGGCGCGCTGCAGGTGGCCGGTGCGCTCGCCGAGGGCGAGAGCGTGCGCGAGGCGCTCGGCGGCCTCGCGCTGCTGGTCTCGGTCGCGGTGCTCGCGATCGGGCTGCTGGTGCTGCTCGCGCAGCTCTCGGCGCGCACCACGCTCTACACGATCACCGACCGGCGCGTGGTGATGCGCGTGGGCATCGTGTTGACGATGACCTTCAACCTGCCGTTCGCGCGGATCGCGTCGGCCGGGCTGCGCCAGCACGGCGACGGCACCGGCGACCTGCCGCTCGAGCTCGGCGAGGCGTCGATCGGCTATGCGCACCTGTGGCCGCATGCGCGTCCGTGGCGGCTCGGCCGCCCCGAGCCGATGCTGCGTTGCGTGCCGGACGCGCAGCGCGTGGGCCGGCTGCTGGCCGAGGCGTGGGCGCAGAGCACCGGCGGCTCGGTGCGTGCGATGACCGTCGCCAGCGCGGACGAGGGCGCATCGCGCCAGCGTCCGGATGGCCAGACCGCGCTTGCCGGCCACTGAGCCGCGGCGCATGATCCGAGGAGCCCCGCGATGAGTGCCCGACCCGCTGCCCCCCACGACCCGATGATCCCGCGCGGCGCGATCGTCGCGATGGGTGCGATCGCGCTGTTCGCCTTCGTCGCCGCCGGGGCGGTGCGCCTGTCGGGCGTCGACGTGCGCGAGCCCGATGCGGCCGCCGTCGAGACCCGCGCGCTGCGCTTCGAGGACCTGCCCGACGGCTCGATCGCGGTCATCGACCCGCGCAGCGGCACCCGCATCGAGACGGTCTCCGGCGAGCAGGGCTTCCTGCGCGGCGTGCTGCGCGGGCTCGCCCGCGAGCGCAAGCGCAATGAGCTCGGCTCGGAGCAGCCCTTCGAGCTCATCGGCCGTGCCGATGGGCGCCTGACGCTTCGCGATCCGGCCACCGGCCGGCTCGTCGACCTCGAATCCTTCGGTCCGACCAATGCCGCCGTGTTCGCCCGGCTGCTGACGGCCGCGCCGCAACGCCCCTGAACGGAGACCCCGCCATGGCGCAAGACACCACGATCGACAGCCCGGAACAGGTGATGGCGCACGCCAAGGCGAGCACCCTCATCAGCCCGCGCTTCTACACCACCGACTACGACGCGATGAACCGCATCGACGTCTCGCCGATGCGCGCCGAGTGGGACGCCCACATGCTCGAGTACGCGGGCGACAACAACCACGACCACTTCCAGCGCACCGGCGACTTCCTCGCCGAGATGCACGACCTCGATCCGGCGATGCGCCAGGAGTTCCTGGACTTCCTCGTGACCTCGCTGACCTCGGAGTACTCGGGCTGCGTGCTCTACAACGAGATTCGCAAGAACGTCACCAACCCGGACATCAAGCAGCTGATGACGTACCTGGTGCGCGACGAGTCGCGCCACGCGAACTTCATCAACCAGTCGCTCAAGGACTTCGGGCTCGGCGTGGACCTCGCCACGCTCAAGGCCACCAAGGAGTACACCTACGTC
>CAIUGQ010000357.1 GCA_903898725.1 uncultured Burkholderiales bacterium
AAGCGCTCGCCGACGACCGAGCCCATCGAGCCGCCCATGAACTCGAACTCGAAGGCCGCGACCACCACCGGCAGCGCACGGATCGCACCGCCCACCACCACCAGCGCATCGGTCTCGCCGGTGGCCTCCATCGCCTCGGCGATGCGGTCGGGGTACTTGCGGCTGTCCTTGAACTTCAGCGCATCGACCGGCACCACCTCCTGACCGATCTCGTAGCGGCCCTCGGGGTCGAGCAGCGCATCGATGCGCGCGCGCGCGCCGATGCGCATGTGGTGGTCGCACTTCGGGCAGACGCCGAGGTTGGTCTCGAGGTCCGCGCGGTAGAGCACCGCGTCGCACGACGAGCACTTGACCCAGACGCCCTCGGGCACCGTGCGCTTGCCGCCACCCGGCGTGACGGCCCGCTTGATCCGAGGGGGAAGGAGCTTCTCGAGCCAGCTCATGTCGGTGACCTCAGGTGGCGGACACGCCGGCGTCCATCGCCTGGCGGATGCCCTGGATGAAGGCGGCCGCGCGCTCGACGGCGTGCGCCGGGCCGGCGGCCTCGATCTCCTGGATGAGGCGCGTGCCGATGACGACGGCATCGGCGCGAGCGGCGATCGCGCGGGCGGTCTCGCCGTCGCGGATGCCGAAGCCCACGCCCACCGGCAGACCGGTGGCCTCGCGGATCGCGGGCAGCGCCGACAGCACCTCGTCGACGTTGAGCGCGCCCGAACCGGTGACGCCCTTGAGCGACACGTAGTACACGTAGCCGCTGGCGATGCGCCCGACCTGCGCGATGCGCGAGGGCGTGGAGGTGGGCGCCAGCAGGAAGATCGGGTCGAGCCCGTTCGACTTCAGCAGCGGCCCGAAGGCCTCGGCCTCCTCGGGCGGCAGGTCGACGACCAGCACGCCGTCGACACCGGCCTCGGCCGCCCGCGACGCGAAGGCCTCGGCGCCCATCCGCTCGATGGGGTTCAGGTAGCCCATCAGCACCACCGGCGTGGTGGTGTCGGTGCGGCGGAACTCGCGGACCCACTCGAGCACGTCGCCCAGGCCCACGCCGAGCGACAGCGCATGCTCGCCGGACTTCTGGATCACCGGGCCGTCGGCCATCGGATCGGAGAACGGGACGCCGAGCTCGATGACGTCGGCGCCGGCTTTCGCGAGCGCATGCATCATCGGCACCGCATGCTCGCGGCTCGGATGCCCGGCGGTGAAGTACGGGATCAGCGCGCGACGGTTGGCGGCGCGCAGGCGGGCGAAGGTGGCGGGGATCCGGGAGGCCATGGTCGCGGGGCTCAGAGCGTCTTGCCCGCGGCCTGCGCGACCGTGTGCATGTCCTTGTCGCCGCGGCCCGACAGGTTCACCAGGATGACCTTGTCCTTGGGCAGCGTCGGCGCGAGCTTCGCGGCGTAGGCGAGCGCATGGCTGGTCTCGAGCGCCGGGATGATGCCCTCGATGCGGCAGCAGGTGTGGAACGCCTCGAGCGTCTCGTGATCGTCGATCGCGACGTAGCTCGCGCGGCCGCTGTCCTTGAGCCACGCGTGCTCGGGGCCGACGCCGGGATAGTCGAGGCCGGCCGACACCGAATGCGTGTCGATGATCTGGCCGTTGGCGTCCTGCAGCAGGTAGGTGCGGTTGCCGTGCAGCACGCCGGGCGTGCCCGCCGACAGCGAGGCCGCATGGCGCCCGGTGTGCAGGCCCTCGCCCGCCGCCTCGACGCCGACGAGCTTGACGTCCTCGTGCGGGATGTACGGATGGAAGATGCCGAGCGCGTTCGAGCCGCCGCCGACGCAGGCGACGACGTAGTCGGGGTTGCGCCCGATCACCTCGGGCATCTGCCACAGGCATTCCTGGCCGACGACCGCGTTGAAGTCGCGGACCATCATCGGGTACGGGTGCGGGCCGGCCACGGTGCCGATGATGTAGAAGGTGTCCTCGACGTTGGTGACCCAGTCGCGCATCGCCTCGTTGAGCGCGTCCTTGAGCGTCTTGCTGCCGGACTCGACCGGCACCACCTCGGCGCCGAGCAGCTTCATCCGGTAGACGTTCTGCGCCTGGCGCACGACGTCGGTCGAGCCCATGTAGACGATGCACTTCATGCCGAAGCGCGCGGCCACGGTGGCGGTGGCCACGCCGTGCTGGCCGGCCCCGGTCTCGGCAATGACGCGCGGCTTGCCCATCCGCTTGGCGAGCAGCGCCTGGCCGATGGTGTTGTTCACCTTGTGGGCGCCGGTGTGGTTCAGGTCCTCGCGCTTGAACCAGATCTGCGCGCCACCGAGCTGCTCGGACCAGCGCTTGGCGTGGTACACGGGGCTGGGGCGGCCGACGAAGTGCTTGAGCTCGCGGCGGAACTCGGCGACGAACTCGGGATCGTCCTTGTACTTCGCGTAGGCGAGGCGCAGCTCCTCGAGCGCGTGCATCAGCGTCTCGGAGACGAAGGTGCCGCCGTAGGGGCCGAAATGGCCGCGGGCATCGGGGAGGTCGTAGGGCTTCATGATCGGTCTGCGTCCGCTGCGAGCACGGCGGCGACGAATCGCTCCATCCGTGCCCTGTCCTTCGTTCTGGGGTCGCTGCCCTGGATGCCGCTCGAGACGTCGACCGCGAAGGGCCTGACACGGCCGATCGCCTCGGTCACGGAGCCGGCGTCGAGGCCGCCGGAGAGCACGATCCGTGCAGGCAGCCCGGCGGGAATCCAGGACCAGTCGAACGTCCTGCCGCTGCCGCCGTAGCCCTCGCTGAACGCATCCAGCACGAGGCATTCGGCGGCGCCGAACGTTAAAGCTGATGATAACAAATCGGTTTCCGCCCGCATGCGGATGGCCTTCCACCAGGGCAGGCCGCAGCCCTCCCCCAGCGCGCCGGCGACCGGCGCCGACTCGTCGCCGTGGAGCTGCAGCACGTCGAGGCCGACCTGCGCTGCGGTCGACTCGACCGCTTCCTGCGACGCGTCGACGAACAGGCCGACGGCCGACACGAAGGACGGCAGGCGGCGCCGCAGCACGGCCGCCGCCTCGGGCACGAGCGCGCGCGGGCTCTTCGGGTAGAACACGAAGCCGATCGCGTCGGCGCCGATCGCGACCGCGTCGTCGACGTCGCCGGGGCGGACCAGTCCGCAGAACTTGATGCGTGTCCTCATGGCTCTCGGGAGGGTGAGGCACCGAGCGGATCGAGGATGTCCGACGGCAGGCCGAACACCGGATCGTAGTCGACGCCGGCCAGGTACAACCCCGACGCGGAGAAGGTCGGCGCACCCAGTGCCCGTCGCCGGGCCGCCAGCAGCTCGGCGATCCAGCCCGCGGGCTGTCGGCCCGTGCCCACGTAGACCAGCGAACCGACGATGTTGCGGACCATGTGGTGCAGGAACGCGTTGGCGGTCAGCGTCAGCTCGATGAACTCGCCGCGGGTCTCGACGTCCAGGCGCTGCATCCGGCGCACCGGCGTCTTCGCCTGGCACTGCGAGGAGCGGAACGAGGTGAAGTCGTGCTCGCCGACCAGGGCCGCGGCCGCCTCGCGCATCGCCGCGACATCGAGCGTCCGGAACACCCAGCCGGCGCGGTCGCGCCACAGCGGATGCGGCACCTCGGCCCGGCGCAGCAGGTAGCGGTAGCTGCGGGTGCGCGCGCCGAAGCGGGCGTGGAAATCGTCGGGGACCTCGCGGGCCCACTGCACGGCGACGCGGGCCGGCAGCCGCGCGTTGACGCCGCGGACCCAGGCATTCAGCGGGCGGGCGGCGGTGGTGTCGAAGTGGACGACCTGCGCCAGCGCATGGACGCCGGCATCGGTGCGACCGGCACAGACCGTCGCGACCGGGTGACCTGCGAGGGTGGAGAGCGAGGCTTCGACGAGGTCCTGGATCGCATCGCCCGAGGCCTGCGTCTGCCAGCCGGGCGAGCCCGTTCCCTCGTAGGCCAGACCGAGCGCGAGCCTCACCGCCCGGCTGCGCTCGCGCGACCCGAGCGGGTCGCGCGGGTCGCGTCGTCAGCCAATCTTGCTCAGCATCGCGCGGGCCTTCTGCTGCTGGCCGCTGTCGCCGCCCTTGATGACTTCCTGCAGCAGCTCGCGAGCGCCTTCCTTGTCGCCGATCTCCTCGTAGGCCGAGGCGAGGTCGAGCTTGGTGGCCATCTCCTGCCAGCGTCCGGCACCGCCCGCCGCGCCTTCCTGCTCGTCGGCCACCACGGTGGCCGGCTCGAGGTCGAGGCTGATCGGCGAGAGGTCCATGCCGCCGTCGTGCGCGCCGGTCTGGGTGAGGCTCTCGAGCGCGGGCAGGTCGAGGTCGAGCGACCCGGCCGAGCGCGACGAGGGCTTCGCGTCGAGGTCGAGC
>CAIUGQ010000358.1 GCA_903898725.1 uncultured Burkholderiales bacterium
CCGAACTGCTTGAAGAACTTGCCCGGGATGCCGGCCATGAACGCGGTGGGCAGGAACACCGCCACCAGCGCGAAGGTGGTGGCGACCACCGCCAGCCCGATCTCGTCGGCCGCCTCCATCGCCGCCTGGAACGGGCTCTTGCCCATGTGCAGGTGACGCTCGATGTTCTCGATCTCGACGATCGCGTCGTCGACCAGGATGCCGACCACCAGCGCCATCGACAGCAGCGTGACGGTGTTCAGCGTGAAGCCGAACAGGTGGATGCCGAGGAACGCGGGGATGACCGACAGCGGCAGCGCGGCGGCGCTGATCAGCGTCGCGCGCCAGTCGCGCAGGAACGCCCACACCACGATCACCGCGAGCAGACCGCCCTCGTAGAGGAGCTGCATCGACGCGTCGAAGTCCTCGCGCACGGGCGCGGCGTTGTCGATCGCCTTGGTGAACGCGACGTTCGGATGCGCGGCGGCGAGCTCGTCGACCGCGGCCTGCACGCCATCGGCGATCGCGAGCTCGCTCGCGCCGCGGGTGCGCATGACCTCGACCGCGATCGCAGGCCGGCCGTCGAGCAGCGCGATCGAGCGGCGCTCGGCGATGGTGTCGGTGACCGTGGCCACCTGACCGAGCCGGATGCGCCGGCCGTCGCCCATCGGCAGTTCGAGCCGCTCGAGCTCGGCCGCGCTCGAGACGGTGGCGATGGTGCGCACCGCCTGCTCGGCGCCGCCCACGTCGCCGCGCCCGCCCGGCGCCTCCTGCTGCACGAGCTTGAGCCGCCGCGAGACGTCGACCGCGGCGACGTCGAGCGCGGCCATCCGCGCGGCATCGAGCTCGATGCGCACCTCGCGCGTCACGCCGCCCAGGCGCTTGACCTGGCCCACGCCCTGCACGTTGAGCAGCCGCTTCGAGACAGTGTTGTCGACGAACCAGGACAGCGCCTCCTCGTCGATCTTGCTGCTGGCGACGGTGTAGGTGACCACCGGCCGGCCGGCGGTCGTCGCCTTGGAGACCGCCGGATCGCGCAGGTCCGCGGGCAGGTCCGCGCGCACGCGGCTGATCGCGTCGCGCACCTCGTTGACCGCGTCGGACGAGTCCTTCTCGAGGACGAACTCGATGGTCAGGCTGACCTGGCCGTCGAGGATCTTCGTGTAGAGGTTCTTCACGCCCTGCAGCGTGGCGACCGCGTTCTCGAGCTTGCGCGCGACCTCGGTCTCGAGCTGCGCGGGTGCCGAGCCCGGCAGGCTCGCATCGACCGTGACGATCGGCAGCTCGATGTCGGGGAAGTCCTGCACGCCCATCGCGCGAAAGCTCAGCACCCCCGCCAGCGTCAGCAGGATGAAGAGCAGGACCGCCGGGATGGGGTTGCGGATCGACAGCGACGAGAAGTTCACTTCGCGCCTCCGGCGACGCCATCGACGACCTGCACCACGTCGCCGTCGTTGAGGAAGCCCGCGCCGCGCGCGACGAGCGCGGCCTCGGGCGTCACGCCCTCGAGGAGCTCGATGCGATCGCCGTCGCGCCGCCCGGTGCGCACCTTCTGCTGCACCGCCCGGCCGCCCTCGACACGGAACACATACGAGAAGCCGTCGCGCACGACGATCGCCTGCTGCGGCACGACCAGCCCGGCGCTGCCGCCGAGCCGAAACTCGCCGCGCGCGAACATGCCGGCCTTGGCCGGGCTGCCGGCGGGCAGGTCGACGTAGACGAGCGCATTGCGGGTCTGTGCGTCGACGACCGGTCCGATGCTGCGCACCGTGCCGGCGATCTCGCCGCCCGAGGCCGGCAGCACGCGCACGGCCTGCTTCGGCTTGAGGCGCGCGAGCTCGGTCGCGGTGACCTCGGCCCGCCACTCGAGGCGGTTGCCGCGGACCAGCCGGAACAGTTCCTGACCGGCGGGCACGACCGCGCCGACGGTCGCCGCGCGCGCCGAGATCACGCCGTCGTCGGGCGCGTGCACCTGCGTCATCCGCAGCCGCAGGTCCTGCGACTGCAGCTGCGCCTGGGCCGACTGCACGCGGGCCTGCGCCGACGCGAGACGAGCCTGCGCGGTCTGCGCGGCCGTCTGGTACTGGGCGATCTGCTGCGCCGAGAGCGCGCCGCTCGACTCGACCTGACGCGCGCGCTCGGCGTTGGACTGCGCCTCGGCCGCCGAGGCCTGCGCCTCGCCGACCGCCGCGCGCGCCTCGGCGAGCGCGGCCTGCGCGGCCGCGACGTCGGCACGCACCGTGTCGGCGGCGAAGACCACGAGCACCTGGCCGCGCTTGACGATGTCGCCGACCTCGGCACGGACCTCGGCGATCCGCAGGCCGTTGACCTCGGCGCCGACGGTGGCCTCCTGCCAGGCGGCGACGCTGCCGTTGGCCGACAGCGTGTCGGCGAGCTCGGCACGCTCGGGACGCACGACGGTGACGACGAGGGCGGGCCGAACGGCGGACTTGCCGGCGGCCGCGGGGGCGGGTGGCGGAGCGCCAGCCGGAGCGCCAGCCGGAGTGCCAGCCGGAGTGCCAGCCGGGGTGGCGGGCGGGGTGCCGGCCGGGTTGCCTGCCGGGGTACCGGCAGCGGTGCCGGGCGCGGCCCCTGCGGCCGGTGCCGACTCGCGGGCACCACAGGCGGCGAGCACCAGGGCGGCGGCGAGCATCGCGGCCAGTGCCGTCGGGTGGCGGCCGGCGGGCCGCATCGTCGAGCTGCGCGTCATTTGCGGGAATCCTCGTTCGTGTTCGTCCATCCACCGCCGAGCGCGCGGTACAGCGAGACCCAGGCGGCGACCCGGTCGCGCTGCACGCCGGCGAGCGTCGAGTCGGCCGCCAGTGCGAAGCGGCGCGACTCCTCGAGTTCGAGCAGGCTGCCCAGTCCGCCCTTCCAGCGGACCTGCGCCGCATCGAGCGCGCTGCGGTAGCCGGTGGCCGCCGTGCGGGCGTCGCCCTCGCGGTCGGCGGCGCTCTGCAGGCGCACCAGCGCCTCCTCCACCTCGCGGACCGCCTGCCGGGCGCGGGCCCGGTAGTCGGCCTCGGCGGCGACATAGGCCGCACGGGCCGACTCGACGGTGGCGAGGCGGCGGCCGCCGTCGAAGATCGGCAACGTGAGCGACGGGCCGATCGACCAGGTCGACAGCGTCGCGCCGAGCTGCCCCGAGTCGATGCGCAGCGGACCGACCGAGCCCACGAGCGAGAGCCGCGGGTAGCGGTCGCCCTCGGCCGCGCCGATGTCGGCGCTGGCGGCGGCGAGCGTGCGCTCGGCGGCGGCGAGGTCCGGGCGCTGCGCGAGCAGGCCGGCGGGCACGGCCTTCACCTCGAAGGCACGCGGGACCGGGAGGCGGCCCTGCGTGGCCGCGAGCCGCGCGCGGACGTCGGGCTCGGACAGGCCGGTCAGCGCGACCAGCGCCTTCACCGTCAGGTCGCACTCCGCACGCTGGCCGGTCAGTCGGCTGGCCGCCTCGGCCGCGCTGGCACGGGTGAGCGCCGCGGCCGCAGGCGCCTGGAATCCGGCGGCGGCCGCCCGGTCGGTGGCCGTGGCGGTGTCGGTGCGCGAGGCCGCGTCGGCCTGCGCGATCGCGACCAGCGCCTCGCAGTAGCGGTACTGAAGGTACTGCGCGGCGGTCTCGGCCGCGACCGAGACGCGCGCATCGTGCCACTCGGCCGTGCGCGCATCGAGCCGCGCCAGGGAGGCCTCGCGCTCGCGGGCGATGCGGCCGAACAGGTCGATCTCCCAGCCCGCCTGCACCGTCGCGCGGTTCTGCGTGGCGAGCAGGATGCTCGTGCCGATGTTGATCGTGCCGCGGCTGTTGGCCAGGTTCAGGTCCAGCGTCGGCAGCCCCGCCGCGCCGGACGCGACCGCGGCCGCGCGGGCCTGCTCGATGCGGGCGCCGGCCTGCGCGATCGAGCCGCTCTCGCGCTGCGCGGCGGCCAGCAGCGCGTCGAGCGTCGGGTCGTCGAACTGCGACCACCAGGCGGCGAGGTCGGCCGGGGCGCCGCCGTGGGGGAGGCGGGCCTGCCAGCCGTCGTCGGCGGCAGGGCGGGC
>CAIUGQ010000359.1 GCA_903898725.1 uncultured Burkholderiales bacterium
AGCGAGCCCCGCCCCGGTGTGCGCCAGCGCCTGTCCGAAGCCACCGACCGCGTGCTGCGTCGCTGGTCGGGCCGGCTGCAGGCCCTGGCCCGGCTACCGGGCATGCGCTGGATCGCCAACGCGCGGCTGCTGGTCACCACCGGCCTCGTGTCGATGGTGGTCAGTGCGCACCTGGGCGCGACCTGGATCGGGCTGGTGCCCGACACCGGCAAGCTGCAGGCGGAAGCGCGCGCCTCGCTGGTCGAGGCGGTCGCCGCCGGCAGCATGAGCTCGCTCGCCACCGAGAACATCGACGCCGCCGGCGACCTGCTGCAGTTCACGCTCGAGCGCAATCCGTCGATGCGGTCGGCCGCGATCCGGCGCGCCGACGGCGCGCTGGTGGTCTCCGTCGGCCCGCATGCCGAGCTCTGGACGCAGGTCGACGAGCACGCCCGGTCCACGTCGAGCGAACTGTCGGTGCCGCTGTTCGCCGGCGGCAACCGCTGGGGGCGTCTGGAGGCCGCGTTCGAGCCGCCGCGCGAGGGCCTCGCCGGCCTCGTGCTCGAAGGACGCAGCCGCGCGCTGGTGTTCATCGCGATCGCGTGCTTCTTCGGCTTCTACATCTATCTCGGCCGGATGCTCAAGCAGCTCGACCCGTCGCGGGCCGTGCCCGACCGCGTGCGCAACGCGCTCGACACGCTCGCCGAGGGCCTGATGCTGATCGACGCCCAGGGCGGCGTCGTGCTCGCCAACGCGGCCCTGTGCGAACTGCTCGGCAAGGAAGCGGACCAGGTGACCAGCCGGCCCGCCACCGACATCGGTTGGCTCGACGCGTCGGGCGGCCCGTTCGAGGCCGCGGCGCTGCCGTGGGCACGTGCGCTCGCCGAGGGCCGCACGCTCAAGCTGCAGCCGGTCGGACTGGTCGACTCCAGCGGCCAGCGCCGCAGCTTCCTCGCGAACTGCGCCCCGGTGGGCTCGAGCGAGGGCACGCCCGCCGCCGGCGTGCTGGTGAGTCTGGACGACATCACCGAACTCGAGCGCAAGGAAGCGCTGCTGCGCGAGGCGACCGATCGCGCCGAACAGGCGAACCAGGCGAAGTCGGACTTCCTGGCCAACATGAGCCACGAGATCCGCACCCCGATGAACGCGATCCTCGGCTTCACCGAGATGCTGCGGCGCGGGCGCGTGAAGGACGCCGCGCAGGCGCGCCGTCACCTCGACACGGTCCATGCGAACGGCTCGCACCTGCTGACGCTGATCAACGACATCCTGGACCTGTCGAAGGTCGAGGCCGGCCAGATGGAGGTCGAGCGCATCCCCTTCGCGCCGCACCATGTGCTCGCCGAGGTGGTCGAGGCGATGTCGGTGCGCGCCTCCGAGAAGGGCATCGGGCTGCGCCGTGCGGTCGACGGGCCGGTGCCCGCCGAGGTCCTGGGCGATGCGTCCCGCCTGCGGCAGGTCATCACCAACCTGGTCGGCAACGCGATCAAGTTCACCAGCAGCGGCGAGGTGGTGGTCACCGAGTCCTGGATCCCGGCACGCGCGGGCCAGCCAGCGCGGCTGCGGATCGCGGTGCGCGACTCCGGCATCGGCATCCCCGCCGACAAGCTCGGCGCGATCTTCGAGCCCTTCGTGCAGGCCGAGACCTCGACCGCGCGCCGCTTCGGCGGCACCGGGCTGGGTCTGTCGATCAGCCGCAAGTTCGCCCGTGCGCTGGGCGGCGACATCGAGGTCGAGAGCCGCCCGGGTCATGGCAGCACCTTCATCGTGTCGATCGACCCCGGCCCCGACGCGCACACGTCGATGATCGAGGCGGCCGAGGCGCTCGCCGAGACGCACGCGCCCACCGCCGAGGCCGGCCAGGTCTGGCGCTTCCCGCCCAAGCGCCTGCTGGTGGTCGACGACTCGGCCGAGAACCGCGAACTGGTGGCGCTGGCGCTGCAGGACTGCGGCCTGATCGTCGAGCAGGCCGACTCGGGCCTGACGGCGCTCGCCGCCGTCGCCGCCCGCGCGCCGGACCTGATCCTGATGGACATGCAGATGCCCGGCATGGATGGCTTCACCGCGACGCGCAAGCTGCGCGCCTCGGGGCTGCGCATGCCGATCTTCGCGTTCACGGCGCATGCGCTGCGCGGCTTCGAGAAGGAGATCGCGCAGGCGGGCTGCGACGGCTACCTCACCAAGCCGATCGACATCGACGGCATGTTCGAGACGCTGGCCGCCCGGCTCGGCGGCGTGCGCACCGATGCGTCCGGCGACGGCGCGACCGATGCCGGCGCGCTGATCGTCGCCGGTGCCCAGGCCGCGCGCCCGGCCGCTGCGCCGAAGCCCGCCGCCGCCTCGACGCCTGCTGCGGCAGGCGAGGGCGCACCGGTGGTGTCGCGGCTGGCCTCCAATGCGCGCTTCGCCTCGGTGGTCGCGAGCTTCGCGCAGCGGCTGCCCGTACGGCTCGCCGAGCTGCGCGCGGCGCACGACCGCGGCGATGCCCAGGCCTGTGCCGAGATCGCGCACTGGCTCAAGGGCTCGGCCGGCTCAGTCGGCTACGACGCCTTCACCGAACCCGCGCGCGAGGCCGAGCAGGCCGCGCGTGACGGTCGCCTCGACGCCGTCGCCGTGCAGCTCGAACGCATCGAGTCGCTGGGTGCGCGCGTCGTCGCGCCCGCGACCGCCAGCGCGTGATGCAGGACACCATGGGAACCCGGGAACCCCTCGACCTCGCCACGGAGCCGCCGCTGTCGGAGCGCCGCCCCGTCACACCGCCCGCCACGGCGCCCGCCGTCGCGGCTCCGGCCGCTGCGCCGGCACCCGTTCAGGCCGCCGCGCCGGCCGCCGCCCCGGCCGCGCTGCCGCCCGCCCACGACCCGGTGCTCGCGAACGCATCGGTGATGATGATCGACGACGAGCCGATCCTCGTCGACCTGGTGCGTGCCTTCCTCGAGGACGCGGGCTATCGCGACTTCCGCGGCGAGACCGATCCGATTGCCGCGATGAAGCGGCTGCGCGCCGAACATCCCGACGTGCTGCTGCTCGACCTGATGATGCCGGGCATGTCGGGCTTCGAAGTGCTGCGCGAGGTGCGCGCGGACCCGCAGCTGAAGATGATGCCCGTCATCGTCATGACCTCGGCCAGCGATGCGCGCACCAAGCTGCGGGTGCTCGAGCTGGGTGCCACCGACTTCCTTGAGAAGCCGGTCGACCCCAGCGAACTGGTCCTGCGGCTGCGCAACACGCTCGCCTTCAAGGTCATGCGCGACCGCAGCACCTGGTTCGACGTGCCCACGGGGCTGCCGAACCGCAAGCTGATGCTGACGCACACCGCCAGCACGCTGCGTCGCGCCGCCCGGCGCGGCGAGCTGTGCGCGCTGCTGCAGGTCGAGGTCGGCCGCGTGCGCCAGCTGAGCGAGACGCTCGGCCACCGCGCCGCCGACGAGGCGCTGCGCACGATCGCGCAGCGCATCCAGCGCTGCGTGCGCAGTGGCGAGGCCGTCACGCGGGTCGGCGACGACGCCACCGGGCCGATGGTGTCGCGCACCGGCCCCGACGAGTTCGCCGCGCTGCTGCCCTCGCTGGCCCGGATCGAGGACGCCGCCGGCATCGCCCGCCGCCTGCTCGCCACGGTCGCCCAGCCGATGCAGATCGAGGGTCACGACTGGTATCCGCAGGTCTCGATCGGCATCGCCGCTTCGCCGGGCGACGCCGCCGAGGCCGAGGCGCTGCTGCGCTGCGCGCGTGCCGCCGCCTCTGCCGTGCGCGGTCGGCCCGGCAACGGCTATGGCTTCTACAGCGCCTCGCTCAACGCGCAGTCGCTCGCGCGGCTGACCCTCGAGGCCCAGCTTCGCCGCGCGATCGAACGCTGCGAGTTCGAGCTGCACTACCAGCCCAAGGTCGCCTCCGAGACGGGCCGGATCTCCGGCTGCGAGGCGCTGGTGCGCTGGCGCCACCCCGAGCGGGGGTTGATCGCGCCGGGCGAGTTCATCCCGGTCGCCGAGGAGGCCGGCCTGATCGTCGAGATCGGCACCTGGGTGATCGGCGAGGCCTGTCGCGCCGCGCGTCGCTGGCTCGATGCCGGGCATCCCGGCCGGGTCGCCGTGAACATCGCCGCGCCGCACTTCCGCGACGGGCGTCTGCTGCGCGACGTCGACCGCGCGCTCGCGAGCGCCGGCCTGCCGGCGCGCTACCTGACGGTCGAGGTCACCGAGAGCATGCTGATGTCCGCGGCCGACGAGAGCGTCGAGGTGCTGAACCAGCTCAAGGCGCTCGGCGTGTCGATCTCGCTGGACGACTTCGGCACCGGCTACTCGTCGCTCGCCTACCTCAAGCGCATGCCGGTGGACGAGCTCAAGATCGACCGCTCGTTCGTCATCGGCCTGCCCGACGACGGCGACAACGCGGCGATCGTGCGCGCGATCGTCGGACTCTCGGGCAGCCTGGGCTTCGAGGTCATCGCCGAGGGCGTCGAGACCCGCGAGCAGGCCACCTACCTGGCCTCGGTGGGCTGCGGCGCCTGCCAGGGCTGGCTGTTCGGCAAGGCGGTCCCCGAGGCCGAGTTCGCCGCGCAGCTTCGGATCGGCACGATCGTCCGCTGAGCGGCTGGCCTGCGCGCCGGTCAGGCGCCGGCCACGCAGCCGGTCCCCTAGGTCGCGCCGCTCTGCCGCAGGGGCGGCCCGAGCCCCACCGGTGCAGGCGCGGCGCTGACGATCCGCGTGAACAGCGCCCGGAACGTCTCCTCCGGCGGATGGCCGGTGAGCGGATCCCGGTTGCCGGCGAAGGCCGTGTCGATCCGCTTCCAGTCGTCTTCGGCCAGCACGCGTTCGGCCAGCGGCAGCACCTCGCGCTCCTCGAGCTCCATGTGCCGCAGGTAGGCGTCGACATAGCGCTCGACGCTGTCGGCGAACGCGGCGAGCCGTGTCGCGCCGAGCTGCTCGACCTCGAGCAGCCCCATCGCCAGCCGCATCACCGCCTCGTCGCCGTGCGCATGCTCGGCATCGAGCCGGTCGAGCAGGTCGCCGATCGCGACCCCGCGGGCGCGCATCGCCGCGAACAGCAGCCCGGTCTCCTTCGGATGGTGCAGGCGCTCGGGGTACGCGTGGATGTAGAACACCATCGCGCGCAGCACGCCGAGGTCGGGAGCCGTACCGTGCCGAGACCAGTCGCGCACCAGGGTACGCAGCGAGGCGAGCATGCCGGCGAGCGCGCGGTGCTCGTCGCGGATCACGTCGAGGGCACGGACGGACATCACGGCTCCGGAGGGCAGGGCGACGGCCGTCAGTATCGGACCGGGCGAGGCGCGCGCGTTGACGTGCATCAACTGGAAGCTGCGCTGCGTAGAATGCCGCCTGCCCCTTCGCTCCTCGACCGGACGTTCCGAATGACCGACGCCCACGGGCCCCGCGCGGCCTTGTGCATGACCGTTCTGGCGGCGCTGGCGCTCGTCGCCGGCCCTGTCGCGGCCCAGACCGTGCCCGCCTCGTGCGCGGCGATCGTCGATGACGCGATGCGCCTCGCCTGCTACGACCGGACGGTCGGGCGGATCCCGCCGGTCGTGCCTGTCACGCCCGGCTCCGCCGCCCCCGCCGCTGCCGCCCCGGCCGCTGGCTCCGCTGCCCCCGGCTCCGGCTCCACGGCCCCAGCCGCTGCGCCAACGGCCCCTGCCGCCACCGGCCTGACGCCGCAGGAGGCCGCCAAGCTCGAGCGTGACGAGCGGCGGGCTCGCGGCGGCTCGCTCGGCGAGCGCTGGGAGCTCGACCCGGGCACCAAGCAGGGCCGTTTCCTGCTGCGCCCCTACAAGCCGATGTACGTGCTGCCGGTGCGATGGTCCGACGATCCGAACCAGCAGCCGACGAGCGACGGCGTCGGCAACTCGGTCTCGGCCCCCCAGGACCTGCGATCGCTCGAGGCCGCCTTCCAGATCAGCCTCAAGTCGAAGATCTGGGAGACGGTCGGCGGCTCCAACCTCGACGTCTGGCTCGGCTACACGCAGAAGTCGCACTGGCAGGTCTACACGCCGGCCCTGTCGCGGCCGTTCCGCGAGACGAACTACGAACCCGAGGTGTTCGGCATCTGGGGCATCGACCAGCCGCTGTTCCTCGGCTGGCGCGCCCGCTTCCTCGGGCTCGGCTTCAACCACCAGTCCAACGGGCGCAGCCAGCCGCTGTCGCGGAGCTGGAACCGCATCATCGCGCAGGCCGGCTTCGAGAACGGTGACTGGTCCGTGCTGGCGCGGCCCTGGTGGCGGATCTCGGAGAGCCCGGAGGTCGACGACAACCCCGGCATCGAGAACTGGCTCGGACGCGGCGAACTCGTGATCACGCGGCGTGCGGGCGCCCACCAGGTCTCGGCGCAGCTGCGGCATTCGCTGCGGGGTGGCGACGCGTCGCGCGGCAGCGTGACGCTCGACTGGGCCTTTCCGCTGTCGAGCTACCTGAAGGGTCACGTGCAGCTCTTCAGCGGCTATGGTGAGAGCCTGATCGACTTCAACTACCGGCAGACCACGATCGGACTCGGGTTCTCGCTGGTCGAATGGCAGTGAGCGTTCGGCGGGCCTGACGCGGCCTCGACCCGGACTCGGGCCGCGGTGGTCGACCGTAACGAACGATACGAACGAGTCCAGCGACACGAACGACACCGGCCCGACGGGCAGGGTGACAGGAGAGCGATGATGCGGATCGGTGACGGCCTCAAGGGCCAGCGCGTGTTGATCACCCAGAGCGAGACCTTCATGGGTCCCGTGCTCGAGCAGGCCTTCACCGAACATGGCGCGGTCGTGATCGGCGTGCCCGGGCCGCTGGCCGAGCCCGGTGCGGCCGAGGACGCCGTTCGGCGTGCGGGCCGTGTCGACGTGCTGATCGCCAACCTCGGCGTGCCCTCGCCGTCCACGCGGGCGCACGAGGTCGGCGACGACGAGTGGCGCCATGTGTTCGCGCACCTGGTCGACCCGCTCCCGCGGCTGGCGCGCGGTGTCCTGCCGGGCATGCTGGAGCGCCGCGCCGGCAAGATCGTCGTGATGGGCAGCGCCACCGCGCTGCGCGGGCAGAAGCGCACGTCCACCTATGCGGCCGCGCGCGGCGCGCAGCTCTCGTGGGCGCGCGCGGTCGGTGTCGAGGTGGCGCCCTCGAACGTGCACGTCAACCTGATCGCGCAGAACTTCGTCGAGAACCCGACCTACTACGGCCCGGAGGTGCAGGCCCTGCCGGCCTTCCAGGAGCGCCTCAAGCGCGAGGTGCCGGTGGGGCGGCTCGCGCGGCCCGAGGAGGACGCGCTGTTCGCGGTGTTCCTCGCGTCGACCGAGGTGGAGTTCTTCGCCGGTGCCGCAATTCCCTTCGCAGGCGGCTGGGCGTGACGATGGCCGGGGGCACGTCCCGATCCGACCCGTATCCGGCTCGGCCGGACGTGACTGGCGACCTGCCTGCGTCGATCTTCGTCTCGCACGGCGCGCCCTCGCTGCCGCTCGACGACGTGCCCGCCCGCGACTTCCTGCGCGGCCTCGGCGCACACTTCGCACGACCGCGCGCGATCGTCGCGATCTCCGCGCACACCGTGGCGCACGGCGTGGCCGTCGGCTCGGCGCCTCGGATGCATGCCGTCCACGACTTCGGCGGGTTCCCCGATGCGCTCTATGCACTGCGCTACGACCCGCCGGGCGATCCGGCGCTGGCCACGCGCGTCGCCGGTCTGCTCGCCGACGCCGGCATCGCGCCGACGGGCGAGGTGCCGATCGACGGCCTCGACCACGGCATCTGGGTACCGCTGATGCTGATGTACCCGCAGGCCGACATCCCGGTCGTCGTGGTGTCCCTCGATGCCCGGATGGACCCCGCGCTGCACGTGGCGGTCGGCCGTGCGCTCGCCGGCCTGCACGACGAGGGCATCCTCGTGCTGGGGTCCGGCTCGGTCACCCACAACCTGCGCGACGTGTTTTCGCGTGGTGCCGATGCGCCCGTCGCGCCGTACGCCCGGCGCTTTGCCGACTGGGTGTCGGACGCGGTGCAGGCCGGCGGCGCCGACCTGCTCCAGGACTGGTCGATCGCACCCGAGGCGGCACGCGCGCACCCCACGCCCGAGCACTTCGCCCCGCTCCTGGTCGCTGCCGGCGCCGGCGGACGCGGCACGGTGCTGCACGAGAGCTTCACCGCCGGCGTGCTGGCGATGCACGCCTACGCGTTCGAGCCGCTGCCTTAGGGGGCGCGGAGGGCGCGGAGGGCGCGGGGTCGCCGGGTCGCCGGGTCGTGGCGTTCATGGACCCGAGGTGATCCGATCGTCCTCGAGCACTAGGCCATTCGACCGAAGTTCGATGCCGACGGCTGTGTGTCGCCTTTCGGATCGCTGATCCGGTCGGTAAGATACTGTATGGAAACACAGTATCGCGGAGCCCCGATGTTCGAGCCTGCCGCATCCGGATCCTCGGCGTCCGATCCGTCCACCGCATCCACCTGGACCGGCGTCGACGCGGCGTCCGCCGCGCCCGGCCGTGCCGCGCCTGAACCCGAACCGGAACACGCGAGTGGTCTGCCGCTACCCGAGCTCGAAGCCCGCATCACCGAGCTGGCGGGTCACCTGAACGCGGCGCATCACCGCTTTCTGGCGCTGGTGGCCGAGTTCGACCGTCGGCAGGGCTGGGCGGATGGCGCGACGCGCTCGTGCGCGCACTGGCTGGGGTGGAAGTGCGGGATCGAGCTGGGTGCGGCGCGCGAGAAGGTGCGTACGGGTCGGGCGCTGGAGTCGCTGCCGCGGATCGCCGAGGCGATGTCGCGCGGGGAGCTGAGCTACTCGAAGGTGCGGGCGCTGACGCGGGTGGCCACGGCGCAGACCGAGGAGACGCTGCTGATGATCGCGCGGCACGGCACCGCGCATCACGTGGAGTCGGTGGTGCGGGGCTATCGGCGCGCGCAGCAGGCGGTCGAGCTCGATCGTGAGGCGCGCCAGCATCTGAACCGGGGG
>CAIUGQ010000360.1 GCA_903898725.1 uncultured Burkholderiales bacterium
ACGTTGCTCTTGCCCAGGCCGATGCGCGTGGCGAGCTCGGTGACGCCGAGCGGCCGCGCCGAGTGCGCCAGCACCTCGAGCAGCCCGAGCCCCTTGATCAGCGTGTTGTTCATCCGCCCTGCGTTCTATATTACGGAACAGTCGGTCCGCATTGATGAATGATGCTAGACTCGACGGAGGATTGCAACCGGCGCCGGAGCAGCGCCGCGAGGAGATGGAATGGCCCGTGCGCTGCCTGTCGGCCTGGAGCTGACCTCGTCGCACTGGGGTGCCTGGGAGGTCCGCCGCGAGGCCGGACAGCCGACGGGCCTCGCGCCCTGGCGCGGCGACCCCGACCCCAACCCGATCGGCCCCGCGATGTGGGCGGCGTACCGCTCGCCGCTGCGCATCCAGCGGCCCGCCGTGCGCGCGGGCTGGCTCGAGCGTGCGCCGGACGATCCCAGGCGTGGCGAGGGCCGCGGCCGCGAGCCCTTCGTCGAGGTCTCCTGGGAGCGCGCCGCGACCCTCGTCGCCGGCGAGCTGCGCCGGGTGATCGACACCCACGGCAACGCCTCGGTGTTCGGCGGCTCGTACGGCTGGTCGAGCGCGGGCCGCTTCCACCATGCGCAGAGCCAGGTCCACCGCTTCCTGAACGCGCTCGGCGGCTATGTCCGCCATGTCGACTCGTACAGCCTCGGGGCCGGGCGTGCGCTGCTGCCGCACGTCGTGTGTCCGGTGGAGTACCTGCTCGCCAACGCGCACGACTGGGGTACCGTCGCCGCGCACACCCGCCTGTTCGTGTCCTTCGGCGGCGCGCCCGAGAAGAACGCGCGCGTCGGCGCCGGCGGCGCCTCCGAGCACGGCCTGCGCGCCGGCCTCGCCGCCGCGGCCCGGGCCGGCTGCCGCTTCGTGAACTTCAGCCCCGTGCGTGCCGACATCGAGGTGCCCGACGGCGCGCTCGAATGGATCCCGATCCGACCCGGCACCGACACCGCCGTGATGCTCGCGCTCGCCTGCGAGACCGTGCGCGCCGGCCGCCACGACACCGCCTTCCTCGCCAGCCATTGCGTCGGCTTCGAGCGCTGGGCCGACTACCTGCTCGGCCGTGACGACGGTGTCGTCAAGGACGCCGAGTGGGCCGCCCCCATCGCCGGCGTGCCGGCCGCACGCCTGCGTGCGCTCGCCGCGGAGATGGCGGCCACGCGCACCCTCGTCAACGTCGCCTGGGCGCTGCAGCGCGCCGACCACGGCGAGCAGCCCTTCTGGGCCGCGATCGGCCTGGCCTCGGTGCTCGGGCAGGTCGGCCTGCCCGGCGGCGGCTTCTCGCTCGCCCACGGCCCCGCCAACACCATGGGCAGCCGCCACCGACTGCTGCCTGGCCCGCTGCTGCCCCAGGGCACCAACGCCGTCGAGGCCTTCATTCCCGTGGCGCGCGTCACCGACATGCTGATGTCGCCCGGCGGCGCCTTCGACTACAACGGCGTGAGCCGCCGCTATCCCGACATCCGCCTCGTCTACTGGGCCGGCGGCAACCCGTTCCACCACCACCAGGACCTGCACCGCCTCGCGCGTGCGTGGCGCCGGCCCGAGACCGTCGTTGTCCACGAGCAGGTCTGGAACGCGCACGCGAAGATGGCCGACATCGTGCTGCCCGCCACCTCCACCCTCGAGCGCGACGACATCGGCCACGGCACCCGCGACGCGCTGATGATCGCGATGCGGCGCGTCGTCGAGCCGCCCGGCGAGGCCCGCGACGACTACGCCATCTTCGCCGACCTCGCCCAGCGCCTCGGCGCCGCCGATGCGTACACCGAGGGCCGAGACGTCCGCGGCTGGCTCGCCCACCTGTACGGCGAGGCCGCCGTGCGCTGGGCAAAGGCCGGCGTCGAGCTGCCCGAGTTCGAGACCTTCTGGGCCGCGGGCGGCGTGCAGGTCCCGGACAACCCCGAGCCCGTCGTCGGCTTCGCCGCATTCCGTGCCGACCCGGTCGCAAATGCGCTCGCCACGCCCAGCGGCCGCATCGAGCTGTACTCCGAACGCATCGCCGCCTTCGGCTGCGCCGACTGCCCCGGCCACCCCGCATGGTTCGAGCCCGCCGAATGGCTCGGCTCGACCCTCGCCGCCCGCCATCCGCTGCACCTGCTGTCCGACCAGCCCCACACCAAGCTGCACAGCCAGCTCGACCACTCCGCCTACAGCCTCGCCAACAAAGTCGCCGGCCGCGAACCGTTGCGCCTGCATCCGCTCGATGCCGCCGAGCGTGGCATCGCCGAGGGCGATGTGGTCCGAGTGTTCAACGACCGCGGTGTCTGCCTCGCGGGGGCGCGTTTCGACGAGGGCCTGCGGCGGGGCGTCGTCGTGCTCGCGACCGGCGCCTGGTGGGACCCGGAGTCGCCCGGCGATCCGAGCTCGATCGACCGGCACGGGAATCCGAACACGCTCACGCGCGACGTCGGCGCATCGTCGTTGTCGCAGGGGTGTGCGGCGCAGACGTGTCTGGTCGAGGTGGCGCGGTTCGAGGGCGAGGCGCCAGAGGTGAGGGCGTTCGAGTTGCCGAGGTTCGTGCGGGGGTGAGGAAGGAGGGGCTGCCGCGACGTCGGTGCAGGCGCTTGCGCGCGTCGTGTCGGACCGCTCGAGCGCGTTAAGCGGACAACAAACCTGCGGTTGGTCGTGCATGCGTCGGCCGGATCGGCCGCTCGTCAGTCCGGGCGGTCGGCTCGCCCATGGGGGTCATTGGACTTAGGGATGGGCGTCAGTAGAGTGGGGGCAGCGTAGTCAAGGCAGGTGCTTGTTCCGATGCTGATCGATGGCGTGATTCTCGAAGCGAAGTGCCCCTCACAGCCGAGGGCGGTCGGTGCGCATCGAGCCGACATCGCCGCATCCCGCTCCAGGGCGGTCGGGACGCAAGTGCCTGCTCGTACCGGACGTTCCCGCGGTAACGCCTCGCCGAAGGCCGTAGGCCATCGGACGGTGGCCGCTGTATCGGAAACGCGGCGTTCTTCGCGGCGACAGGTGTCCGCCTCGGCCAAGAGCGGTCCAACCCAGAGCTCGACCGGGGCTCATGGACACACCTGCATGACCCGCCGCGGAGGTGCTCCGACAGACCGAGTCGTAGGGATGTTCGAGTCGATGCCTCCCTCCTACCGAAC
>CAIUGQ010000361.1 GCA_903898725.1 uncultured Burkholderiales bacterium
CATGAGCGTGCTCATGCCCGTGCGCGTGCGCGTGCTTCGGATGGCGGTCGAGCGTGCCCATCGTCCGATTATCGCCTCCCCGCCTCCGACCCTGCGCCGCGAGCGGCCCGGCGCGGGGGTGTCGTGTCCATCGCTTAGACTGCCTGCGCCATGCGACTCGACGTCCTGCTGCCCGTGCTGGTCCATCTCGCGGTGTTCGTCGCGGTGACGCTGCGCGTCCTCTCGCGCCGCAATCCGCCCGGCGTCGCGATGGCCTGGATCCTGATGGTGCTGCTGGTGCCGGTCGGCGGGCTGGTGCTCTACGTGATGATCGGCGAGCGCAGGCTCGGCCGCCGCTGGATCGTCCGGGCCGAGGCCGAGCGCGCCGCACTGGCTCGCCGCTTCGCGTCGCTGGCGGCCGAGGCGGTCCTCGACCCGGCCGACACCGGACCGGTCGGCGAGCCGGTCGCGCGGCTGGCGCAGTCGCTGGGCGCGATCCCGGTGATGCGCGGCCACCGCATCGAACTGTTCGCCGACAGCGACCGCATCCTCGAGGCGCTGATCGCCGACGTCGACGCCTGCCGGGAGCGGTGCTCGCTCGAGTTCTACATCTGGCACGAGGGCGGTCGCGTCGAGGATCTGATGGAGGCGCTGATCCGTGCGGCCCGCCGCGGCGTGTCGGTCACCGCCCTGATGGACGGTCTGGGCAGCCGACCGTTCGTGCAGCGCGGCGCGCACGAGCGCCTGCGTGCGGCGGGCATCGAGGTGGTGGTCGTGCTGCCGGCGAGCGCGCTGCGCATGGCGGTCGCGCGTGCGGACCTGCGCAACCATCGCAAGATCGCGGTCTTCGACGACCGGATCGCCTGGACCGGCAGCTTCAACCTCGCCGATCCGCGGCACTTCAAGCGCGACGCCGGCGTCGGTCAGTGGATCGACGCGATGGTGCGCATCCAGGGCCCGAGCGCGGCGGTGCTCGGCGCGATCTCCAACGCGATGGCGGTGCTGCAGGCGGGGCCGCGGCTGCGCGACGAGCGGCCCGCGGACCACGGCCCGATCGCCGGTCCGGTCTCGCTGCAGGCCTATCCATCGGGGCCGGGCTTCGCGTTCCAGCATGTCGAGTCGGTGATCCTCACCGCGATCTACGCGGCGCGTCGCGAGCTGATCCTCACGACGCCCTACTTCGCGCCGGGCGAATCGGTGGTCGTCGCGCTGCGCTCGGCCGCGCGCCGTGGCGTCGATGTCGTGCTGCTGTTGCCGTGGCAGTGCGACTCGCGGCTGGTGCAGTACGCGAGCGCGTCGTACTTCGACGAGCTGCTCGCCGCGGGCGTTCGAATCGAGCGCTTCCAGGGTGGTCTGCTGCACACCAAGAGCATGGTGATCGACCGGGAACTGTCGGTCTTCGGCACGGTCAACTTCGACCTGCGCAGCTTCCACCTGAACTTCGAGCTGTCGATGCTGATCTACGACCGACCGTTCGCCGAGCAGCTGCTGGCGCTGCAGCGTCACTACCTCGAGGCCTGCGAGCCGATGGACCTGCGGGCGTGGCGCGCCCGGCCGCTGTGGCGGCGCGTGGTGGAGAACGCCGCCCAGCTCGCCTCGCCCGTGCTCTGAGACGCGGGAAGGGGCCGCGCCGACGCGATTCAGCCGCGCCCGCTCAGCTCGGCATAGATCCCGGCGAGCGCGGCGGGCAGCGCCGGAACGTCGTCGATCACGCGGTAGCGGTGGGGCGCGCACATGCGGCGCAGGTAGTCGTGTCCGCCGGGGTCGATGGTCACGCAGAAGGTCGTGATGCCGGCGAGTCCGGCGTCGGCGAGGGCGCGGGCGGTGTCGCGGATCCCGTACTCCGGGTCGAGCCGGTCCGGTCCGTAGTCCGAGTCCTGGGGATAGCCGTCGGAGACGACGACCAGCAGGCGCGTCGACGCGGGCTGGCGCGCGAGCTTGGCCGTCGCATGGCGGATCGCCGCGCCCATGCGCGTCGAGCCGCGCGGCTCCATCGATGCGAGCGCGGCCCAGGTCGAGCCGTTCAGCGGATCGTCGAAGGCCTTGGCGACGAGGAACTCGACGTTGTCGCGGCCGTCGCCCGAGAAGCCGTAGAGCGCACAAGCGTCGCCGAGCGCATCGAGCGTGTCCGCCATCAGCACGAGCGCGTCCTTCGCGACGTCGATGACGCGCCGGCGCGGCGTGCTGCGCACCGGCTCGGGCGGATCGTCGTAGAGCCCGTAGAGCAGCGCGCCGGTGTCGACCCAGGGGGCGGGCTCGGTCTGTGGCCGCGGTGCCGCGTCGGGCTCGGGCAGTGCGACCGCGGTCGATGCGCTCATGTCGACGAGGAACGCGGCAGCGACGTCGCGCACCACCGGGTCGCGCCGCAGGTAGGCGCGCTCGTCGCAGGCGAATCCGGCGCGCCGGTCGATCACCGCGGCGACCACGCCGTCGAGATCGAGCTCGTCGCCGTCGCCGACGCCGCGCACGCGTCGCCGGCCGCTCGGCCGCAGCGCCGCGAGCCGTCTGCGCAGTGCCCGCCACAGCGCCGGGTGGCGCGCGCGCACGTCTTCGCCGAAGCCGGTGTCGGTGCCGCGCAGGCGCGATTCGTTCACCCGGCACCAGGCGCGCAGGTGGCGCGAGGCCGTCCAGTCCCACTCGTCGTGGAGCACGCCGCCGGGCAGCGGCCGCAGCGCGGGCTCGATGCGTCGCGGCCGACGCGGACGTCCGAACGCATCGAGCGCCGGCGTGTCCTCGCCGGACGGCTCCGCGAGCGCCGCGACCTGCGGCGCCGCGCCGTGGCCGGCGCCCGGGTGGGCCGCACCGGCGACCAGCCCTGTCGCATCCGTTGTCCCGTGGCCGTCCGCCCCGGCCTCGCCCGCGTCCGCGGACCGCGGCGCTTCGCCGTCGGCGCGCTGCGAGGCGCCGTCCTCGGACCGCCCGTCCTGCGGCCCGTGCCGGGCCGCATCGACCTCGGGCGCGACGATCCGCAGCATCGGGCCGCGCGCGGCACGGGCCG
>CAIUGQ010000362.1 GCA_903898725.1 uncultured Burkholderiales bacterium
CCTCGACGGCCTTGGCCGCGGCATCCTTGGCGGCGTCGGCCGCCTGCGAGGCGGGCGGCGCGGCAGCGGGGGCCGGCGCCGGGGCGGGTGCCGGGGCGGCTTCCAGCTTGCCGCAGGCGGCGAGCGAGACGGCGAGCAGCGTCGCGACGAGGAGGGTCTTCGTGTGCATGGCGGAGTCCTTGTGGATCGAAAAGGGGTCTGGTCCGGTCAGCCGCGGGCAGGAACCGGGTCCGTCACCGAGGGGGGTGACGTTGGCGAGGTGCCGCGCGCGCAGCATCCGGACAGCCCGCCATTCTATCAAGCTCCGGTGCGGTGCAGCAAAGGCACCGTCTCGGTGCGGCGTTCGCCGCCTGGCCGCTCAGAGTCCGAGCGGATGGGCCGGGAGGCAGGGCGTGCTTTCGTCCCAGAGCGCATCGCAGCGGGCGGCCAGCGGTTCGACGACTGCCGCGTCGCCCAGTGACAGACGGCCTCGGAAGAAGTCGTGATGGGCGCGCCGCACGGCGTGGAGGCGGTCACCGACGAGCAGGCCCTCGCCGCTGGCGAGCGACGACGGCACCTGACGGCATTCGATCGCGGCGGCATAGCGGCGGCGCATCGTCGCGAAGCGGGCGGTGCGTCGCTCCAGCCACTCGGGGTCGACGACGAGCACGCGCAGACGGGCCGCCGGGTCCGCGAGGAAGGCGATCAGCAGCTCGGCGCCGAGCGGCGTGTCGAGCGGCCAGTCGGAGAAGTCCTGGTCCAGCAGCAGCAGTTCGCGCCGGGTCGCACTGAGCGCGGCCAGGACCGCTTCGGTGAACTCGCCGCGGCTGCGGAACAGGACGGATGACTCGGGTCGCATCGGCTCACGGGGACGGGGAGGGGGGCGCGGGCGCCGCGCCGAGGCGCAGCCAGCCCGCGTCATGCCACCCGACGAGCATAGCGGCGACGCCCGGTGCCGCGAGCGCGCGCGGGCACTCGGCGGCAGCGAGGAGCCGCCGGTCGGCGAGTCTGCGGAGCCAGCGGCGTGCCGCGACGGGCACGTCGTGGGCTTCGCCGTTGATGAACACGGTGCCGCCCCGCCAGGCCATGCGGGTGCGCCGATCGAGCCGCAGACCGTCGCGTGTGGCCGCCCGTTCGAAGCGCACCGGGGACAGCGGCGCCGGCGTGTCGAACCACACCTGCGCCTTGGGCTCGGTCATCCAGCAGCCGATGAACCGGTCGACCCGGGCTGCCGACGGCCGCCAGTCCAGTGCCCAGTCCCGCAGGCGCTCGGTGAGGTCCTCGGGCAGCCGAGCCGGCGCGACGGTCGCCGCACGACCCCGGTCCGAGAAGCGCGGGTCGGGTCCGCCCGGCTCGTCGGCCGCGGTCGCCAGGAAGGCGGCCAGGAATTCCTGACGGGAGGGCGCGCGGAACCCGATCGAGAAGGTCATGCATTCGCCGACAGCGGTGCCCTCGTGGCCCCAGCCGGGCGGCAGGTACAGCATGTCGCCGGGCTCGAGGAGCCACTCTTGGGTCGGTTCGAAGTCGGCCAGCAGCTTGAGCGGCACGTCGGGCACCAGCGCCGGTACGGCGCCCCGACCCTGCGCGGGCGGGGCGATCCGCCAGCGGCGCGTGCCGCGCGCCTGCAGCAGGAAGACGTCGTACTGGTCGACGTGCGGACCGACGCCGCCGCCGTCGGTCGCGAAGCTGATCATCAGGTCGTCGACGCGCGCATCGGGCACGAAGCGAAAGCGCGCCATCAGCGCGGCGACGGCGTCGTCGTGCAGGTCGACGCCCTGGACCAGCAGCGTCCACCCCGGGCGCCGCCGCGGGGGCAGCCGATCGAAGGGGCCGTGGGCGAGCGTCCAGCGACCGCCCGAGACCGAGACCGTGCGCGACTCGACGTCCTCGCTCGCGGCCAGATCGAACAGCCGCGCGGGCTCGATCGGCGAGACGAATCCGGGGAGCGCGCCGCGCACGAGCAGCGGGGCGCGCTGCCAATGGCGCCGCATGAACTGGTCTACACTCAGTCCACCGATCGAGTCGAGAAGGTCCATCGTGGTCGAGGCCATGCAGATCGCAGAAAACATGTGGGTCACCGTTCGCTACCGCCTGTACGACTCACAGGGCGAGGCCCTCGAGGAGGGCGAACGCGAGTGGACCTACCTGCACGGCGGCTACGGGGCGGTGTTCCCGAAGGTCGAGGCCGCACTGCTCGGGCAGCGCACGGGCTACGCGACGACCCTGTACCTGGAACCCGAGGACACCTTCGGCGACTACGACGCATCGCTGCTGCGCATCGCGCCGCGCGAGGGTTTTCCGATGGCGCTCGAGCCGGGGATGACCTTCGAGAGCGTGCCGGGCGAGGCACCCGACGGCGAACTGTACACCGTCACCGATCTCACCGACGACACCGTCGTCCTCGACGGCAACCACCCGCTCGCCGGCATGGCGATCCGCTTCGAACTCGAGATCGAGGACGTGCGCGTGGCGACCGACGAGGAAGTCGCGATCGAGCGGGAGCGGGCCGAGCGCGAAGCAGGCTGACGGGCTGCGGGCCCCACGCGGGCCCGTCCCCAGGCCGCACCGGTCCGCAGCGTCGATCGACACCGGCGCGCACGGCCCCTCAGGGCCGCGGACCGGTGACCTCTCGGGTCGAGACGTGAAAGCGCTCCGGGCTGTCCGGGTCGTAGGCGATCCGCACCCATGACGCGGTGAACGGCCATCCGAAGCTTTCCACGCGCATCACGTGCCCGTAGGCGTCACCGTGTGCATCGAGCAGCGGGCGGTCCACCTTGAAGCGGTGCGAGTCGCCATGCAGCAGCAGGATCGGGCGTGTGAAGGCCTCGGCGGTCTCGCGCAGCACCGCGATCCAGTCGGCGAATCCCGAGGATGCGCGCGGCTGCCAGTCGGGTTCGGCGTGGAAGGCGATCACCAGCGCGTCGGCGCGTTCGCGCTTCGCGATCCGCAGCGTATCGGCCAGCCAGCGTCGGTTGCGGGCGCTGCGCACGTCGAACTCGGCACGTGCGCCGTCGTAGCCGCTGCGCCCGTTGTTGCTGCCGACGACATGCGTGGCAACGAAGCGCACGCCGCCGATGCGCCAGCGCACGTTCTCGGGCTGCCCGGGCTGGCGCTCGAAGGCCAGTGCGGCGCGCGCGGCGTCGCCACTGCGGCCCAGCGGCGCCGGGGTCGCCCAGAAGCGGCTGCGCAGTGCACCGAGCCGCTCGATCGGATCGAAGCGTCCGGCCTGCCGACGGTGACAGTCGGTCCATTCGTTGTCGCCCGGCAGCAGCACGAGCGGGTGCGCGCTGCGGGCCAGCAGCGCGGCACGTCGCTCGTAGAGCGCGTCGCTGCAGGGCTCGCTGCTCGCCTTGATGTCGCCGATGTGCAGCACGAAGCGCACCGGGTCCGCGTCGATGTCCGCGAGCATCGCGCTCAGGCTCGACTCGTCGCGCTCGCCGTAGGGCAGGTCGCCGATCAGCGCGAAGGCGAAGGCACGGGAGGCCGCGGACCCGGCCGCCGACCCCGGGGTCGATCCCGGCACACCGCCCGGCACACCGCTCGGCACACCGCCCGACACACCGCCCGGCACACCGCCCGACACACCGCCCGGCACGGCGCCTGACGCGGGCGCGACGTCGCTGCCCGTGCCGCGATCCGAGCCGTGCCCCACGCCCTGCCAAGTGCCCGTCGCGACGAGCGCCCCGGCGCGGGCGAGCCGCCGCAGGCTGGCGCGACGGCCGTTCACTGCGACCCGTCTTGGTCCAGCAGCCCGCGCAGCCGATAGAGCGCTTCGAGGGCCTGTCGCGGGTTCAGCGCGTCCGGGTCGATCGCGCCGAGTGCCTCGAGCACGCGCGCCGCGGCCGGCGATGGACCGAGGGCGAGGCCGGCGGCCGGCATCGGGCTGGCGTCGGTATCGTCCTGCGCGCCCGGCCCGTCCGGATCGTCGCTCGGCGCCCCGTTCGCCGCGTCCTCGCCCAGCGAGAACAGGTCGAGCTGGTCGTCGTGCATCCGGGCCCGCGCCTCGAGCTGCTCGAGCATCTGGCCCGCCTTGCGCACGACCGGCGCCGGCAGCCCCGCGAGGCGGGCGACCTGCAGGCCGTAGCTGCGGCTCGCCGGCCCGGGGCGCACCTCGTGCAGGAACACGATCCCGCCGTGGTGCTCGGCCGCCGCCAGGTGCAGGTTGACCGCCGCGGGGGAGGTCTGCGCGAGCTGCACGAGCTCGAAGTAGTGAGTGGCGAACAGCGTCATCGCGCGGTTGTGCTGCAAAAGACGCTCCGCGATCGCATGCGCCAGCGCCAGCCCGTCGAAGGTCGAGGTGCCGCGGCCGATCTCGTCCATCAGCACCAGCGAGTGCGGTCCCGCCGCTGCCAGCACCGTGGCCGCCTCGGTCATCTCGACCATGAAGGTCGAGCGGCCGCCGGCGAGATCGTCGGAGGCGCCGATGCGGGTGAAGATGCGGTCGACCGGCCCGATCTCGCAGGTCGCGGCGGGCACGAAGCTGCCGGCGTGCGCGAGCAGCGCGATCAGTGCGACCTGCCGCATGTAGGTCGACTTGCCGCCCATGTTCGGCCCGGTGACCAGCAGCATCCGGCGGTCGGGCGACAGGGTGCAGTCGTTCGGCGTGAAGCGCTCGACCATCGACTCGACCACCGGATGCCGGCCGGCGCGGATCTCGATGCCCGGCACCGGCCGCAGGCGCGGCCGCACCCAGTTGCCGTCGACGGCGATCTCGGCGAACGCGGCCAGCACGTCGAGCTCGGCGATCGCCTGTCCGAGCTGCTGCAGGGCCGGCACGGAGGGCGCGAGCGCGGCCAGCAGCAGCTCGTAGAGCGCGCGTTCGCGGGCCAGTGCCCGTTCGCGCGCCGACAGCGCCTTGTCCTCGAAGGCCTTGAGCTCCGGCGTCATGTAGCGCTCGGCGTTCTTCAGCGTCTGGCGCCGGCGGTATTCGGCAGGCACCTTGTCGGCCTGGCCGTTGGTCACCTCGATGAAGAACCCGTGCACGCTGTTCTGGCCGACGCGCAGGTTCGCGATGCCGGTGCGGGCGCGCTCGTCGAGCTCGAACTGCGCGAGGTAGGCGTCGCAGTGCTGGTCGATGCCGCGCAGCTCGTCGAGTACCGCGTCGTGGCCGTCGCGGATCACGCCGCCGTCGCGGACCATCGCCGCGGGCTCGTCGAGCAGCGTCTCGGCGAGCAGTGCGGCGAGCGCCGGGTCGATCGCGAGCGCCGCCCGGCAGCGTCCGAGGACCGGCGCCGGGGCAGTGCCCCGACCGTCGTCGGGCTCCAGCCGTTCGAGCAGGCGCGCGATCGGCGCCACCGCGCCGAGCGCATCGCGCAGCGCGACCAGCTCGCGCGGCCGCACCGACCCGAGCGCGATGCGGGTGGCCAGACGCTCGAAGTCGACGCAGCGACCGAGTTCGGTGCGCAGCGCGGCACGCGGCTCGGTGAGCAGCGCGATCGCCTGGTGGCGGCGCCCGGTCTCGTGGGCGTCGCGCAGCGGCTGCAGCAGCCAGCGCCGCAGCAGGCGGCTGCCCGCGGCGGTCGCGCAGCGGTCCATCCGCGACAGCAGCGTCGGAGCGGCGTCGCCCCGCAGCGTCTCGACGATCTCGAGATTGCGGCGGGCCACCGGGTCGAGCACGACGACGGCCTCGCCGTGATGCACGCGCAGCTGCTGCAGATGACTGGGGGCACGGCCCTGCGTGCGGCCGACATAGTCGAGCAGCGCACCGGCCGCACCGAGCGCCGCCGGCAGCGCATCGGCGTCCGAGCCGGCGAGCGAGGCGATGCCCAGCGTCTCGGCCAGCCGCAGGCGGGCGCGTGCCGCATCGAAATGCCAGGCCGGGCTGACCGCGGTCGGCACGCCCTGGGCCGCCTGGCGGACCGCGTCGAGCGCTGCGCGGGCGGGGGAGGGCGTGCCCGCCGCCTGCGCGCCGCGTCCGGGCACGAACGCCGGTCCCTCGGGCAGCAGCAGTTCGGCCGGGCGCAGCCGGTCGAGCTCGCCGGCCAGCTGCGAGGGCGCGATCTCGGCGAGCCAGCACTCGCCGCTCGCCACGATCATCCAGGCGAGCGCCAGACGCTTGCCGCCGTCGGCCGCATCGAGCGCGAGCAGCGGCCGGTCCTCGCGGTCGGGCAGCAGGGACGCATCGGTCAGCGTGCCCGGTGTGACGACCCGCAGGACCTTGCGCTCGACCGGACCCTTGGAGGTCGCCGGATCACCGATCTGTTCGCACAGCGCGACCGACTCGCCCTGTCGCACCAGGCGGGCGAGGTACTGCTCGACGGCATGGAACGGCACGCCCGCCATCGGGATCGGCTGGCCGTTCGAGGTGCCCCGCTTCGTGAGGGTGATGCCGAGCAGCCGCGAGGCCCGTTCCGCGTCCTCGAAGAACAGCTCGTAGAAGTCGCCCATCCGGTAGAACAGCAGCGCCGACGGATGATCGGCCTTGGTCCGCAGGTACTGCTGCATGACCGGCGTGTGGCCGGACAGGTCGACGGGGGGCGGTGCGTTGGGGGTCATCGGGGTCGGAGCGGGCCGGCCGGAGGGCGGCCGCGGGCAGCGCACGGGGCGCCCGAGGCGAGAGACTACAACACCCGTGCGCGGCAGCCCCGGCGGGCCCGCGGCCGCGCGGCGCGACTCAGGCCGCTCGGCGCGCGGTGGCCATCCGGCAGGCCAGCGCGAACGCGTTGACCATCGCGCCGGTGTTGGCGATGCCGCGGCCCGCGATGTCGTAGGCCGTGCCGTGCGCCGGCGTCGCGATCGGCATCGGCAGGCCGCCCGGCACCGTGACGCCGCGCTCGAAGCCCATCAGCTTCATCGCGATCTGGCCCTGGTCGTGGTACATCGTCAGCACCCCGTCGTAGCCCGCGCCGTCCTTGCGCGTGGCGCGCACGAACGCGGTGTCGGCGGGGAAGGGGCCGTCGGCGGGGAAGCCGCGCGAGCGTGCGAGCGCCACGCCCGGCTCGATGATGTCGAGCTCCTCGCGGCCGAACGCGCCGTTGTCGCCGTTGTGCGGATTGAGCCCGCAGACCGCGACGCGCGGCTCGGCGATGCCACCCTGGCGCAGCCCGGTGTAGAGCAGCTGCACCCCCTCGGCGACCTTGTCGGCGGTGATGAGCCCGCTCACGTCCTTGAGGGGCACGTGCGAGGTGACCCGCGAGGTCCACAGGTTCTCGAGCACGTTGAACTCCACGCAGGGACCGTGGAAGTCGAGCACCTCGCAGAAGAAGTGCAGCTCGTCGGGATGGCGCATGCCGCCGGCACGCAGCGCGGCCTTGTTGAGCGGCGCGAAGCAGATGGCGTCGGCCGCGCCGTCGCGGCACAGGTCGAGCGCGACCCGCAGCGCATCGAGCATCCACGCGCCGTTCTTCGCGCCGGCCACGCCGCGCTCGAACCCTTCGGCCTGCGCGCCCGCCCAGTCGACGAACATCGGCGTCTCGAGCGGCGCGCTGCGGGGCGCGCGTGCATCGCCCGCGACGAAGGCGAACGGCTTGCCGGTCACCGAGACCGCGTCGTGCATGACCGCGCGGCTGGTGATGACCAGCAGTTCGGCGGCGCGGGTGGTGGCCGGATCCGCGAGCAGGCCGGCCGACAGTTCGGGGCCGATGCCGGCGGGGTCGCCGGTGAAGAGCGCGATGCGGGGCTTGGACATCCGGGGTTCCTCGAAGGGGGTCAGACGCCGTCGGCGGGCGTCGCGACGGCCGACGACACGCGCGGCCAGCTGTTGGCCATGTGTTCCTGCAGCAGCGCGGCGAGGCGTTCGCCGTCGCGCACGGCGAGTGCCGCGACGAAGGCCTCGTGCTCGGCCATCGCCGCCGCCCAGTTCTGCGGATGGTGGTTGCCGATGTACCGGATGCGGCGCATCCGCATGCGCAGCATGCCGTGCAGCATCGACAGCGTCGGGCTGTGCGCGGCCGCGACGATCGCGTCGTGCACCTGCTGGTTGAGCGCGAAGTACTCGGGCCGCTCGCGTCGCTCGTAGTGCTCGCGCATGCGCCGATGCATCGCGAGGATCGCCGCGATCTCGGCGTCGCTCGCCTGCACGACCGCGAGCCGACCGGCCTGGCCCTCGAGCAGCCCGGTCAGCACCAGCATGTCCTGGGCATCTCGCGGGGTCACGACCTTGACCACCGCGCCGCGCCCGGGCAGCAGCTCGACCAGGCCTTCGCTCGCCAGCACCTTCAGCGCCTCGCGCAGCGGCGTGCGCGAGATGCCGAGCGAGCGCGCCACCTCGAGTTCGGCGATCCGCTCGCCGGCCGGCAGCCGTCCCTCGACGATCAGGTCGCGCAGGCGGGCGATGACCTCGTCGTGCAGCGACGGTCGGGCGATCGGCCGGCCCTCGAGCGCCGGGGGCGGCGTGTCGGGCAGCGGCACTTCGGCTTGACGCAGGGCGGACATTGCAAATACTGTAACTCCATAATTACGGAATACCAAGACGGAGACAGGCACGGCATGGTCGAGGGCCTCCCCATCGTCGACGCGCACCAGCACTTCTGGGACCCGACGGCGAACCACCATCCGTGGCTGTGCGACGAGCCGCCGATCCCGTTCCGCTATGGCGACTACCGTGCGATCCGGCGTCCGTACCTGCCCGAGCACTACTTCGCCGATGCGGCGGGCTTCGACGTGGTCGGCACCGTCTACGTCGAGACCGAGTGGGACCCGACCGACCCGGTCGGCGAGATCCGCTGGGTCGACGCGCTGCGGCGCCGAACCGGCTTTCCGACGGTCGCCGTCGGCCAGGCCTGGCTGGGGCGCGCGGACTGCGCGGCCACGCTCGAGGCGCTCGCCGGGTTCGACTTCGTGCGCGGGGTGCGCCAGAAGCCGCGGGCGAACCCCGGGCCGCAGGACACCGAACCCGGCGGCATGACCGACCCGGTCTGGCGCGCCGGCTTCGCCCGGCTCGCGCCGCTCGGCCTGCGATTCGACCTGCAGACGCCGTGGTGGCATTTCGACGAGGCGGCGCGGCTGGCCACCGACTTCCCCGCCACGCAGATCGTCGTCAACCACTGCGGGATGCCGGCCGACCGCAGTGCGGCCGGACTCGACGCATGGCGGGCCGCCTGTGCGCGGCTGGCCGCCTGCCCGAACGTCGCGATCAAGCTGTCCGGGATCGGGCAGGCCGGCCTGCCGTGGACCGTCGCGGCGAACCGGCCGATCGTCGAGGCGCTGCTCGCGCTGTTCGGGCCGGCGCGCTGCATGGTCGGCAGCAACTTCCCGGTCGACTCGCTGTGCGGCGACTACCCGACCATCGTGGGCGGCCTGCGCGCCCTGCTCGGTGCGCTGTCGCCCGCCGAGCAGCGGGCCGTGCTGCACGACACCGCGAACCGCGTCTACGCGATGGGGCTGCCGGCGTGAGCGCCGCGTCGACCGACGCTGCCAGCGACCTGCGGCCGATGCTCGGCTATGTCGGCGTCGGCCTGATGGGTGGGCCGATGGTCGCGCGACTCATCGCCCGCGGCTGGTCGGTTCGTGCCTTCGACCTCGTGCCGGAGCGGCTGCGGGCCGCGGTCGAGGCCGGTGCGCAGGCCGCCGTCTCGCCCGCCGATGCGGCCCGCGGTGCGGGCCTGGTGCTGCTCAACCTGCCGACGACGGACGCCGTCGAGGAGGCGGTGTTCGGACCCGAGGGCGTCGCCGCCGCGCTCGCCGCGCCCGCCCGGATCGTCGACTTCTCGACCGTCGAGGTCGAGCGCGGCCGCGGCTTCGCCGCACGCCTGCGCGCGCAGACCGGCTGCGGCTGGATCGATGCGCCGGTCTCGGGCGGTCCGCCCGCGAGCGCCGCCGGCACCCTGACCGTGATGGTCGGCGGCGAGCGCGAGGACGTCGCCGCCGCCTCGGTGCTGTGGCCGGAGGTCGCCGCGCGCGTCACGCACATGGGGCCGCCCGGCGCGGGGCTGGCCGCGAAGATGATCAACCAGCTGATCGTCGGCTGCACGCACGCCGTGCTCGCCGAGGCGGCGGTGATGGCCGAGGCCGCCGGCATCGATGCCGCCCGCCTGCCCGAGTGCCTGGCCGGCGGCCATGCCGACGGCACGCTGCTGCAGCGGCTGTACCCGCGCATGGTCGCGCGCGACTTCGCGCCGCAAGGCTACGCGCGGCAGCTGCTCAAGGACCTCGAGCTGGTCGGCGCGTTCTCGGGGGCGCTGAAGTCCCCGACGCCGATGGCCGGCCAGGCGCTGTCGCTCTACCGCATGCTCATCCGGCTCGGCCATGCCGAACTCGACACGTCGGCCGTGATGAAGCTCTACGAGCCCCCGACGGGGCCGCACCGAGACCAGGAGGAGACCCCATGAACCGTATCGCCCCGACCGCCGGCCGCCGCGCCGGACTCAAGCTCGCCGCGCTGTCCGCCGTCGCCGCGGCCCTCGCGCTGGGCACCGCGCCCGCCGCCCATGCCCAGGTCAAGCTGCGCTACGCGCACGTCGGCGTCGCCAACGCGCCGCAGACGCTCTACGCCGACGAGGTCGCCAAGCTGGTCAAGGAGCGCACCGCCGGGCGCGTCGAGATCCAGGTGTTCGCCAACTCGCAGCTCGGCGGCGTCTCGGAGATGGTCGATGGCGTGCGCTCGGGCGCGATCGCGATGGGCCACCACGACTTCGCCTCGCTGGGCCGGATCGTGCCGACCACGGCGGTGTTCAACACGCCCTTCGTCTATCGCGACGCCGAGCACTCGATGCGAGCGACCGACCCGCGCACCTCGGTCGCCCTGCAGCTCATCAACGCCGACCTCGTCGCGAAGGGGAACATGCGGATCGTCGGCACCGCCTTCCAGGGCACGCGCCAGCTCACCTCGAAGGAGAAGGTGCTCTCGCCCAAGGACATGCAGGGCAAGAAGTACCGCGGCGTGCCGGTGAAGCTCTGGTCGTCGATGATCACCGGCATGGGCGCGACCGCGACCCCGGTCGAGGTCTCCGAGCTCGCGACCGCGCTGGCCACCGGGCTCGTCGTCGGCCAGGAGAACCCGCTGCCGAACATCTTCAACCTCAAGCTCTACGAGGTGCAGAAGTACGTGATGATGACCAACCACATGCAGTCGGTGCTGGCGGTCTTCGTCAACGAGCGCATCTGGCAGTCGATCCCGGCCGCAGACCGGAAGATCCTCGAGGACACGATGCAGGAAGTCGGTCAGCGCACGCTGCAGTGGGACCGCGAGACGAGCGCGAAGTACCGCAAGGACCTCGAGGCCAAGGGCATGGTGTTCATCGAGCAGAAGGACGGGCTCGACGTCGAGGGCTTCCGCAAGTCGGTGCTGACCCAGGTGGCCAAGGACTTCCCCGACTGGACGCCGTACATCGAGCAGATCCGGGCGGTGAAGTGAGCGTGGTCAACCCGCGCTGACCGGCTCCGTCCGTGGCCTTCGCGTCCTCGCTGCTGGCGGCGATCCGCCGCGCCGTCCGGTGGCTGTCGGTGGCGCTGCTGGTGCTGCTGATCGTCACGCCGTTCGCCCAGGTGGTGATGCGCGGCGTGTTCGGTGCCCCGATGTCCGGCGCCGAGGAGCTCACCCGGTGGTTCCTGATCTGCCTGTGCTTCCTCGGCGCGTCCTACGTGAGCGTGGAAGGCGGGCAGGTCCGGATGGAGGAGTTCCAGGCGCTGCTGCCGGTGCGGGCGCGCTGGCTGCTGCAGCTGCTCATCGAGGCCGCGGGCGTCGTGCTGTTCGCGCTGCTCGCGGTCGCGACGATCGCCTCCGTGCGCTCGCAGATCGGCACCACCACCGCGACCCTCGAGATGCCGATGTGGCTCTTCATGGGCCCGCTCGCGCTGGGCGGGGCGCTGCTCTCGCTCGAGAGCGCCATCGCGTTCGGGCGCACGCTCGCTCGCGGCCGGCCCGACGACAAGCAGACGACGCTCACCTGAGCGGTGACCTGATCCATGGCCGGCTACCTCGTGATCGCCTCGTTCGTGGGGCTCTTCGTCCTCGGCTTCCCGGTGGTGCTGGCCATCGGCATCCCGTCGGTCGCCTACCTGCTGTGGAACGACCTGCCGCTGATGATGATCGCGCAGCGCACGGTCTATGCGATGGACTCGTTCCCGCTGGTCGCCGTGCCGGTGTTCCTGTTCGTCGGCAGCCTGATGAACGCCTCGGGCATCTCGGCCTATATCTATCGCTTCGCCGACACCGCGGTCAGCCGGCTGCCCGGCGGCCTGGCGCAGGTCAACATCTTCGGCAGCCTGGTGTTCTCGGGCATCTCGGGCTCCGCGCTCGCCGACATCGGCGGGCTCGGGCGCATCGAGATCGACGCGATGCGCGCCAAGGGCTTCTCGGTACCGTTCGCCAGCGCCGTGACCTGCTCGTCGGCGATCATCGGCCCAATCTTCCCGCCGTCGATCCCGCTGATCATCTACGGGACGGTGACCGGCGCCTCGGTGCTGCAGCTGCTGCTCGGCGGCATCCTGCCCGGCCTGCTGTGCACCGGCGCACTGATGGCGATGGCCGCGTGGCTCGCGCATCGGCGCGGCTATCCGCGCGCCGA
>CAIUGQ010000363.1 GCA_903898725.1 uncultured Burkholderiales bacterium
GCGAGGCGCCCGACGCCGCACCGCGTACCGAAGCCGCGGAGCCGTCTGAGCGCCCGGCGCGCCCCGAGCGCGCCGAGCGCGATCCCGATCGGCCGCGCCGCAGCCGCGAGCGCGACGATGACCGTTCGGCGCGGTCGCGCCCTTCGGTGGCGCCGGCGCCGCGCGTGCACGACGACCCGTTCTTCTCCCGGCCCTACGAGCCGGGTGCCGATGCGTCGACGTCGCCTGCCGAGACCGCGCAGGCGGCGGGCGGGACCGAGGCGGCGCGTCCGGTCGCGCGTCGCGGTGCCCGACCGGTCGCCGCGCTGCTCGGCGGCGTCAGCAAGAAGGTCTGAGCCTCAGCGGGCCTCGGCCGCGGGCCGCAGGCCGTGACGGGCCGCCCAGCGTCGCGTCGCTTCGGCTAGCCAGGCCTCGCGGTCGGAGACGGTCGGCGGCTCGAAGCCCAGGTGCCTCATCGCCGCCTGCAGCACAGGCAGCGGGCGGTCCGCGTCGATCGCGGTCGCGCCGTTCTGCTTCGACAGCTTGTCCCCGTCCTCGCCCAGGACCACCGGCACGTGCATCCAGTGCGGTGAGGGCACGCCGAGCGCCCGCGCCAGCACGATCTGCCGGGCCGTCGAGCCGGCGAGGTCCGCACCGCGCACGACGTGCGTGATGCCCTGCGCCGCATCGTCGACCACCACGGCGAGCTGGTAGGCCCACAGGCCGTCGGCGCGCCGCAGCACGAAGTCGCCGACCTCCTCGGCCACGTCCTGCGTGCGCTCGCCGAGCAGGCGATCGTGGAGCACGACGGCGCCTGCGGGCACGCGCAGCCGCCAGGCCCGGGGCTCGCGCCCGGGCGGCAGTCCGTCCCGGCAGGTACCCGGGTAGACGAGCTCGCCGTGCCGCGCGACGGTCTGGCCGGCGCGCAGCTGCGAGTCGGCGATCTCGCGACGCGTGCAGGCGCACGGGTAGGCGAGCCCCCGCTCGCGCAGCGTGCGCAGCGCCGCGTCGTACAGGTCGCCGCGGGTCGACTGGCGGACGGGTTCGTCATCGGCATGGAGCCCGAGGCGCGACAGCGTGTCCAGGATCGAGGCCGTGGCGCCGGGCTGCTCGCGCGGCGGATCGATGTCCTCGATGCGCAGCAGCCAGCGTCCGCCGTGAGCGCGCGCATCCAGCCACGAGGCCAGCGCCGCGGCCACGGAGCCCGCGTGCAGCGGCCCGGTGGGCGAGGGCGCGAAGCGGCCGACGTAGCCCTCGGCGGATCCGCTCATCGGGCTGCGGTCTTTCGTGCGCGGGAGGCCGCGCGAGGCTTGGGTCGCGGTGGCGCCGCAGCGCCGCGCGCCGGGCTCGCGAGGTCCGCGCCGGTGTCCGGAGGCCGCAGCGGCCCGTGGCCGTCGGGCAGCGGTGCGCTCGACGGCCCGTCGAGCAGTCGCTCGCGCACCTGGGGCAGCTCCAGCCGCGACAGCCACCAGGTCAGGGCCTTGCCGGGATCCGCCCTGCGCCAGCCGTAGTGCAGGGTCGCCGCTGGCCTGGGCTCGGTCGGTCGCCGAGCGACCAGCCGCCCGCAGGCGAGGTGCGGCCGTGCGAAGGGTTCGGGCAGCCAGCCGACGCCGAGCCCGGCGATCTGCATGGAGACCTTCTGCTCGGCGGTCGCGACCGTGAGGGTCTCCTGCCCGGCCAGGAGCCCCGCGCTGCGCGACGGCGTCAGTCGCGAGGTGCCGCCCACCGCGACCGCGCGGTGCGACAGGATCGCCTCGGTCGGGATCGGTTCCTCGACCTGCGCCAGCGGATGGTGGGGCGCCACGCAGAACACGAACTCGACCCGCCCCATCGGTCGCAGCGAGAAGCTCGCCGACGACAGCGCCGGGCTCGGCGCATCGTGCGGCGCGCCGATCGCGAGGTCGGCGCGGCCCTCGAGGAGCGCCTCCCAGGCGCCATCGAGCACCTCGTACGAGAAGCGCAGCCGGGTGGGCGCCTGCAGGCGGTAGAAGTCCTCGATCAGCGGGCGCAGCCGGTCGAAGTCGACCAGCGCATCGACGCCGATCCGCAGCTCCGGCTCCCAGCCGCTCGCGACACGGCGCACGCGCCGCGCCAGATCGTCCGCCGACCGCAGCAGTCCGCGCCCCTCGTCGAGCAGCACGCGACCGGCCGCGGTCAGCTGCGCGCGGGGGCCGCGCCGGTCGAACAGCAGCACGTCGAGCTCGCCCTCGAGCTTGCGCACGGTGTAGGTCAGCGCCGACGGGACCTTGCCGAGGGCGGCGGCCGCCGCGGCGAAGCTGCCCTTGCGGGCGATCGTGTCGACCGTCTCGAGCGCATCCAGGGTCAGCGGCATGGCATCAAAAAATTTGAACGGACAGTCGAAATCATAGCGCTTCCGGACATTCGGTCGGCCTTCAGACTGAACGCCATCACGTCGAGGACACCCCAGGAGCACACGATGATCGAACTGCGACCCGCCGGCGAACGCGGCCATGCCGACCACGGCTGGCTCGACTCCTGGCACAGCTTCTCCTTCGCCGGGTACCACGATCCTCGCCACATGGGGTTCGGTGCGCTGCGCGTCATCAACGAGGACCGGGTCGCCGCCGGCACGGGCTTCGGCACGCACGGGCACCGCGACATGGAGATCGTCAGCTACGTGCTCGACGGTGCGCTCGCGCACAAGGACAGCATGGGCAACGGCTCGGTGATCCGACCGGGCGACGTGCAGCGCATGAGCGCGGGCACCGGCGTCATGCACTCCGAGTTCAACGCCCGGCAGGATGGCGCGACGCACTTCCTGCAGATCTGGATCGAGCCCGAGCGTCGGGGCATCGAGCCCGGCAACGAGGAGCGGCGCTTCGAGGCCGCCGACAAGCGTGGCCGGCTGCGCCTGATCGCCTCGCCCGACGGTGCGGACGGCTCGGTGACGATCCACCAGCAGGTGCGCCTGTATGCGGCGCTGCTCGAGGGCGACGAACGCGCACGGCTGGCGATCGCACCGGGGCGCCGGGCCTATGTGCACGTCGCCCGCGGCAGCGTGTCGCTCAACGGCACGCCGCTGTCCGCGGGCGATGCCGCGAAGCTCGTCGGCGAAGCCGCGGTCGAACTCGATCGCGGCTTCGGTGCCGAGGTGCTCGTCTTCGACCTGGCCTGAGCACGACCGAGTCCCCGGGCGCCCGCTTCAGGCTCCTGCCTCGGGCTCCCTCTCCTCCCAGTCCCTTCCCCTTCTCGCTCACTCAACCGGAAAAGAACATGACCAAGGTCCTCGTCCTGTACTACTCGTCCTACGGCCACATCGAGACCATGGCCGGCGCGGTCGCCGAAGGCGTGCGCGAAGCCGGTGCCGAAGTCGTGATCAAGCGGGTCCCGGAACTCGTGCCCGACGAGGTCGCGCGCAAGTCCGGCATCAAGCTCGACCAGGCCGCGGCGATCGCCACCGTCGACGAGCTGCCCGCCTACGACGCGATCATCTTCGGCACGCCGACCCGCTTCGGGAACATGACGGCGCAGATGCGCAACTTCCTCGATCAGACCGGTGGCCTGTGGGCAAAGGGCGCGCTGGTCGGCAAGGTCGGTTCGGTGTTCACTTCGACCGCGACCCAGCACGGCGGTCAGGAGTCGACCATCCTCACCTTCATCCCGACGCTGATGCACCACGGGATGGTCGTCGTGGGCCTGCCGTACGCGTTCGCCGGGCAGACCGGCCTCGATGAGATCAAGGGCGGCTCACCCTACGGCGCCTCGACCATCACCGGCGGCGACGGCAGCCGCATGCCGTCGGCGATCGAGCTCGAGGGCGCGCGCTTCCAGGGCCGCCACGTCGCGCAGATCGCGGCGAAGCTGGCCCGGCCGGTCTGAGGGCGGCGGCATGTCGACGCTCATCGTTGCGTACCACTCCGGCTACGGCCACACGAAGCGGGTCGCCGAGGCGCTGCGCGAGGGCGCGGCCTCGGTGCCCGGCATGCAGGCCACGCTGCTCGACGTTACGCAGGCCACGGACGCCGACTGGACGGCCCTCGCCGCGGCCGATGCGATCGTCTTCGGCGCACCGACCTACATGGGCGGTGCGTCGGGCGACTTCAAGAAATTCGCCGACGCCTCGGCCAAGGTGTGGTTCAGCCAGGGCTGGAAGGACAAGGTCGCCGGTGGCTTCACCTGCTCGCTGAACATGAGCGGCGACAAGTACTCGACGCTGATGTACTTCGTGACGCTGGCGATGCAGCACGGCATGGTCTGGGTCGGCACCGGCATGATGCCGCCGAGCCAGCCCGGCCACCCCGAGGCGCTCAATCGCCTCGGTTCCTCGATCGGCATGATGGCGCAGGCCGACAACGTGCCGCCCGAGCAGTCGCCGCCCAAGGGCGACCTCGATACGGCGCGTGCCTACGGCAAGCGGCTCGCCGAGCAGACCCGGGCACTGCGCCGCTGAGCCGGACAGGGGTCGCTGCCCGCGCGCGGCGGCCCCTCATGCCCCGGGGGCGTGAGCTCATTGATCCAGATCAGTTCCTCGGCCACCACGGCCGAGGTACCATTTGTGCGTCGCAGCACCGTGCTGCACCCAGGCTCGCCTCCCGCATCCCCCATGTCCTCGTCCGCGTTCAACACCGAGACCGTCCTCGACGTCCATCACTGGAACGACACGCTGTTCAGCTTCAAGACCACGCGTGATCCGTCCCTGCGCTTTCGCAACGGGCACTTCGTGATGCTCGGTCTGCCGGTCGACGGCAAGCCGCTGATGCGTGCCTACAGCGTGGCGAGCGCGAACTACGAGGAGAACCTCGAGTTCCTGAGCATCAAGGTGCCGAACGGTCCGCTGACCTCGCGGCTGCAGCACCTCAAGCCCGGCGACACCGTGCTCGTGAGCCGCAAGCCGACCGGCACGCTGGTGGTCGACGACCTGCGTCCGGGCCGCAACCTGTACCTCTTCGGCACCGGCACCGGCCTCGCGCCGTTCATGTCGATCGTCAAGGACCCCGACACCTACGAGCGCTTCGAGAAGGTCGTGCTGGTGCACGGCGTGCGCGAGGTGAGCGAGCTGGCCTACTCCGAGTACCTGCAGGACGAGTTGCCGGGCAACGAGTTCTTCGGCGAGCTCGTCCAGGAGCGGCTGATCTACTACCCGACGGTCACCCGCGAGCCGTTCCGCAACCGGGGGCGGATCACCGACCTGATCGCGAGCGACAAGCTGACCGAGGACATCGGTCTGCCGCCCCTGTCGCCGAGCACCGACCGGGCGATGATCTGCGGCGGCCCGTCGATGCTCGCCGACACCCGGACCCTGCTCGATGCGCGCGGGTTCCAGATCTCGCCCTCGCAGGGCGTGCCGGGCGACTACGTGATCGAGCGGGCGTTCGTCGAGAAGTGAAGGGCGGTCGGGCGCGGGCCGGCCGCTAGGCCCGCTTCGCCCGGATCCCTGCCAGCTCGTTGAGCAGCAGCGCGGCCAGCACCAGCGCGCCGCCCTGTAGCGTGCTGGCCGTCGCGGTCTCGCCCGCGCCGAGCCATGCCCACAGCGGTCCGAGCACCACCTCCATGAGGCCGAGCAGCGCGATCTCGTGCGGCGCGAGGTGATGCGCGGCACGGACCATCAGCATGCAGGGCACGGCGAGCTGGAAGACACCGAGCAGGGCCAGGATGACGAGGTCGTGCGTGCTCGCCGACAGCGGCCAGGCGAGCGGCAGCGTCACCACCATCCCGATCAGCGCGCCGAGCAGCACCGCCGGGACGAGATCGACCCGCCCGCGGCTGCGCTTGAGCAGCACGATGTTGATCGCGGACGCGACCGGCACCGCGAAGGCCACGGCCATCCCCGCCAGGCCTTCGCCCGAGAGGCCCTCGCGCACCATCCACACGATGCCGGCGGCTGCGATCGCGATCGCGGCCCAGGTGCGCCCGGGCACCGGCTCGCGCAGCACCGCGAGCCCGAGCAGGGCCGCGAGCAGAGGGGCTGCGGCGAGCACCACCAGCACGTTCGCGACCGTGGTGAGCGTCAGCGCCAGCATGAAGCAGGTGAACATCACCGCCCACATCGCACCGCTCGCCCAGCCGATCGCGCCTGCGCCGAGCACGCGGGACAGCCACGCGCCACGATGGCGCACCACCATCACCGCGATCACGAAGGCGGCGCAGAACGCCGACCGCCAGAACGCGAGCTCGAACCCTTCGGCGCGCTCGAGCTGACGCGTGCCGACGCCGGCGAGGCTCCACAGCACCGTGCACCCGAGCATCGTGAGCAGTGCGCGTCGATGCGCAGCGCTGTCGGTGCCTGTCGAGGCGAGGGTCGTGGAGGACATGGTGGCGGCGGATTATACGGGCCGCGGCCTCGCCGTCCGGGGCACGGGCGAGCCCGTCGCGGCGGTAGAATGCAAGCATGCCGGCGCCGCGTTTCGTCCACCTCCGGGTCCATTCCGAATACTCGGTCAGCGACTCGATCGTGCGCATCGATGCGCTCGTCGCGGCCGCTGCCGCGGACGGTCAGGGCGCGCTGGCGCTGGCCGATTCGGCCAACGTGTTCGGATGGGTGAAGTTCTACCGCGCGGCGCGCGGCAAGGGCATCAAGCCGATCCTCGGCCTCGACACCTGGATCACGAACGACGCCGAGCGTGACCGGCCCCATCGGCTGCTGCTGCTCGTGCGCGACCGCACCGGCTACCTGAACCTGTGCGACCTGCTGTCGCGCGCGTGGCTCGAGAACGAATGGCGCGGGCGCGGCGAGATGCGCCGCGAATGGTTCGGCGAGTCGCTGCTGCACGGCCCCGAGGGCCACCACGGCCTGATCGCGCTGTCGGGCGCCCAGGGCGGGGACGTGGGTCAGGCCCTGCTGGCCGGCAGCATCGATGCCGCCGAGGCCCTCGCGTGCGACTGGGCGCGGCGTTTCCCCGATGCCTGGTACGTCGAGCTGCAGCGCAGCGGCCATGCCGAGGCCGAGTCCCATGTCCGCGCGGCCGCCGCGCTCGCCGCGCGCCTCGGGATGCCGGTGGTGGCGACGCACCCGGTGCAGTTCCTGCAGCGCGACGAGTACCGCGCGCACGAGGCGCGCGTGTGCATCGCCGACGGCGAGATGCTCGCGAACCCGCGTCGCGTGCGCCGCTTCACCGATGAGCAGTACTTCCGGCCGCAGGCCGAGATGGCCGAGCTGTTCGCCGATCTGCCCGAGGCGCTCGCGAACTCGGTCGAGATCGCGCGCCGCTGCAGCATGACGATGGAGCTCGGCAAGTCGCGGCTGCCCGACTTCCCGACGCCCGACGGGCTGACGATCGAGGACTACCTGCGCCGCCTCGCGGCCGACGGCCTCGAGGAGCGCCTGCTCAAGTGCTTCCCCGATCCGGCGGCGCGCGAGCGCGAGCGCGCCCGCTACGTCGAGCGGCTGCGCACCGAGTGCGAGACCATCATCCAGATGGGTTTCCCCGGCTACTTCCTCATCGTGGCCGACTTCATCAACTGGGCGAAGGCCAACGGCGTGCCGGTGGGCCCCGGTCGCGGTTCGGGCGCGGGCTCGCTGGTGGCCTTCGCGCTCGGCATCACCGACCTCGATCCGCTGCCCTACGCGCTGCTGTTCGAGCGGTTCCTGAATCCCGAGCGCGTGTCGATGCCCGACTTCGACATCGACTTCTGCCAGGACAACCGCTGGAAGGTCATCGAGTACGTGCGCGACAAGTACGGCGCACAGGCCGTCTCGCAGATCGCCACCTTCGGCACCATGGCCTCCAAGGCCGTGATCCGCGATGCCGGCCGCGTGCTCGACATGCCCTACACCTTCTGCGACCAGCTCTCCAAGCTGATCCCGATCGTGCAGGCCAAGCCGGTGTCGCTCGCCAAGGCCCGCGAGGCCGAGCCGCTGTTCGCCGAGCGCGAGCGCAAGGAGGAGGAGGTGCGCGAGCTGCTCGCGGTCGCCGAGCCCCTCGAGGACCTGACCCGCAACGTCGGCATGCACGCCGGCGGCGTGCTGATCGCGCCCGGCAAGCTCACCGACTTCTGTCCGCTCTACAAGGCGCCGGGCACCGATTCGGTGGTCGCGCAATTCGACAAGGACGACGTCGAGGCGGTGGGCCTGGTGAAGTTCGACTTCCTGGGCCTGCGCAACCTCACGATCATCCAGCTCGCGGTCGACTACATCAACCGCAACGAGCCTGACCGCAAGCTCGACCTGAGCACGCTCTCCTTCACCGACCCGAAGGCCTACCAGATCCTGAAGGACGCCAACACCACGGCGATCTTCCAGGTCGAGGGCGACGGGATGAAGAAGCTGCTCAAGAAGCTGCAGCCCGATCGCTTCGAGGACATCATCGCGGTGCTGGCGCTCTACCGTCCCGGGCCGCTCGGCTCGGGCATGGTCGACGACTTCATCCTTCGCAAGAAGGGCCAGCAGAAGATCGACTATTTCCATCCGGATCTCACCCAGTGCCTGGAGCCGACCTACGGGGTCATCGTCTACCAGGAGCAGGTGATGCAGATCGCGCAGATCATCGCCGGCTACACGCTGGGCGGCGCCGACCTGCTGCGCCGCGCGATGGGCAAGAAGAAGGCCGAGGAGATGGCGCAGCAGCGCGCGATCTTCAACGAGGGCGCGGCCGGCAAGGGGCACGACCCGGCGCTGGCCACCC
>CAIUGQ010000364.1 GCA_903898725.1 uncultured Burkholderiales bacterium
GCGGGCGCGCCCGAGGGCGCGCGTCCGCCGCCCCCGCCCATCAGCCCGGCCATGCCTTCGCCGAGCATCATCGACGACGTCGACTTCAGGCGCAGCTTCACCGCCCACTGGATGTCCCAGGGCACCTTCGGATCCGCCGGGCGCGGCGGATGCGAGACGTTGAGTTCGTCGCCGTAGGCGACGAAGCTGAGCAGCCCCGCCGGCATCGCCCGCACCACCTCGGCCGGCAGCGTGCACTCGGTCCGGTCGGGCGGCAGCACCACCCGCTCGCGGATCAGGCGCGCCACCTCCGAGGGCTGCACGTAGTCCGAAAGCGCGCCGCCGGTCTCCTGCACCGCACTCGACGTCCACATCACCACGTCCACGGTGCCGCCTCCGTCGGCGCTGCCGGCGCCGACGGCCGTCATGAAGTAGCCGGTCGATCCGCCGACCGGACGCCAGGTGACCTGCTGCGTGCCTGCGGGCAGGCGCGCCGAGGCGAGCTCCACCGGGGGCATGAAGTCATGCTGCTCGACCGTGAATCGGATGTCGGGCGAATAGTTGCCCTTGACCTGATGCTCGCCGCGCAGGGAGGCCTGCTCCGGCACCGCCTGACGGTCGCGCTCGTTGGGCCACGCACCGTAGCTGCGGTTCTGGCCGAAGCTCGGGCCACGCGGCGCGCGCACGCTGCGCGATGCGAGGTTCGGCATCGGCTGGCCGGGACCGATCTTCGAGAAGTCGATCACCACCGGCTGGCCGGGCCCGACCTTCTCGCCACAGCCCCAGTAGATCAGCATGCGGCCCTTGGGCTGCTCTTCCATGCCCTTGGGCAGCGAGCGCTCCGTGGGTTCGGCGGTCGCGCGCGAGGGCTGCGGCGTGAGCAGCGGCAGCTGCGGGCCCATCGCCATGCCGGGCGGGATCAGGTGCGCCGCCTCGGGGGCGCCGCTGGCCGTCATCGACGATCCGAGCCGCAGGTCGAGCGAACGGACGGGGGCCGGCGTGCGCCCGGCGAGCATGCCGAGCATGCCGCCGATGCCCATGCCGCCGCCGGCACCCATGGCGCCGAAGCCCGACACGGTGTCCGCACCCAGCCAGTAGGTGGCGACGGGACCGCGCACCACCTGCGGGGGCGTGGTCTGGGCCGCGACCGGTGCCGCGCACAGGCCGAGCGCGCCGGCGAATGCGATGGCAGCACGGGGCAGGGGGCGGTCGTGGCGTGGCATCGAACGGGTGTCCGCGGGCATGGCGATCGTCTCGGTCGGGAGTGTGTCCCGATTGTATGCGCCGCGGGCCCGCCACGAGGTCCGCGCCGCGTCGCCGCGCTGCGGTAGAGTCGCCGCATGGAACTCGCGCTGCGCTGGGCCGAGATCGCCGCGCTGGTCGCGTTCGCGGTCTCGGGATATCTCGAGGCCGAGCGACGCGGCATGGACCCGATCGGTCACTTCGCCCTTGCGTTCGTCGCGGCCTTCGGCGGCGGCACGCTGCGGGACGTGCTGATCGATCGCCGCCCGCTGTTCTGGATCGAGCACCACGAGTGGGTGGTCGCGGTGTTCGCCCTCAGCCTCCTGCTGCCCTGGCTCGCGCGCGACCGCGTGAGGCCCTGGGTCGAGCGCCTCGTGCCCTGGCCCGATGCGCTGGGCCTCGGGCTGTTCGCCGCGACCGGCACCGCGCTCTCGGTCGACGCGGGCCTGCCGCCCTTCGTCGCCGTGATGATGGGCGTGATCACCGCGACCTTCGGCGGCGTCATCGTCGACGTGCTGTGCAACGAGGTGCCGCGCATCTTCCGGCGCACCGAGCTCAACGCGACCTGCGCATTCGCCTGCGGCTGGACGGTGCTGGGCCTGGAGGCCATCGAGGCGCCGCGCTCGCTCTCGATCGCGGCCGGCGCGGCCCTGGGCTTCGGGCTGCGGATGCTCGCCGTCCGGCTCGGCTGGCGACTGCCGGCGCTGGGTCGCGAAGGCGGCTGACCCCTGGAATCATTGGAATCGGTGGATCCGGTACGGCATTCCCGGAATCGGCGAAGGGAGGAGGGGTCGGCCTTCGGACATAGCCCGTGAGGGGGCATCTTCCAATAGAAACCGGGGCCGACTCGGGCCATCATGGGGGTCAAGGAGTTCCGCCGTGGCCCCGCTTCCGATCATGATGACCGCCCAGCTTCGAGACTTCGCGCTCTCGGAGAGCCTCGAACTGGGTCCCTACACGCTCGTCGTCCGCGAGCTCGCCGCCGACGTCATGCCGGTGCGTCGCCGTCACGCCTGCCTCGACCTCACGCACGGCCGCATCCTGCTGCGCGAGGGGCTGACCCCCTCGCAGTGGCTCCGCGCGTTCGTGCATGCGCTGGTGCGGCTGGTGCACTACTCGCAGGCCGCGCTGATCGTCGACAGCACCGAGGAGCACCTGACGCACTCGCTGGCCAGCGGCCTGTCGCAGCTCGCCCGCCGCAATCCCGCGCTCACCTGGGCGCTGCTGCGTGCCATCAGCCCGCATGTGCGGCGCAGCGGCCGCACGCCGCAGCGGCTCGTCGTCGGGCAGGCCGGCTGGACGGTCCGTCAGCTGCCGGTCAAGACGGCGACGCGCCTGCGCGTGTTCGGGCAGGCCGATCTCGAGCGCCGCCGCATCGAACTCGACCCCGCGCTGTCGGGCACGCAGCTCGCGGTGATCTTCCTGCACGAGGCGATCCACGGCCTGCACCACGAGGCCGGCGTCACCGACCAGACGCCGCTGCGCACCGCCCACGCCCGCGAGGCCGATGCGCTGCTCCAGTTCTTCGGCGGCAACCCGCAGGCCGCGGGCTGGTGGTTCACGCTGCTGCAGCCTCGCGCCCAGCCGCTGCCTGCACCCGAGCGGGTGCGCCGCGCTCAGCCGGCCGGTGCCCGTCGCCGGCAGGCGGCCGTCGCCCGCTGACGCACCGAGGCCCCGCAACGCCGGGGCCTCGAACCGGAGCCGGACCGGAGCCGGCTCGGAGCTCAGCGCGGTGACGGTGCCAGCAGCCGGGGCAGGTTGCCCATCGCACCCGCTGCGTTGGCCTTGAAGCGGGCGAGGATCGCCTGTCGGGCGCTGTCCTGCGGGTCGATCGAGGCGATGAGCTTGCCGAAGCCGTCGAGGCGGCTCTCGCGGATCCAGGTTCTCAGCGCCTTGTCCTGGCCCCACTGGAACTGGTTGCTCATGTTGACCAGCAGCGCGCGCGGATAGTCCTCGGGTCGCCACGGGAACGGCACCGGGGCGCACAGCCGGTTCTTCGTCGCGTCGTCCTCGTAGCCGGCCTCGACCCGGGCGATCAGGGCCGCGCTGAAGGTCGGCAGCGGCAGCCGCACGATCTGCAGCACGATGCGATCACCCTGGAACACCGTCTGGATCGGCCGCGGCTCGACGGCGGAGGCGGTGCAGTCGATGCACAGCGTGCCGGGTGGCAGCGTCTCGCGGCCCTGCTCGAGATCGAGTCCGTCGGCATCGACCGCAAGCACGTGCCCCTTGCGGATCACGCGATCGATGCGGCGCAGCGCCTCGAGCTCGCCGATGGAGATCGTCGCGAGGTGGAACATCGTCGGACGGCGGGTCGGGTCGATCCGCAGCAGCGTGCCGCAGGCCTCGAGCCGATCGTACAGGTCGTCGACCGAGGTGGCACTGGCGCAGGCCGCCATCTGGTCGGCCTGTCCGCCGATGCTGTGCTCGAAGAACTCGTCGCCCGGCTGCGTCTGCAGCCGGTTCAGCAGCCACGAGTCGCGCGGCACGACCCAGCTGATCGAGTCGGGCGACACGCCGGTGTCGAGCAGCCAGATCGCGGCGTCCATCGCGGTCTTGCCGCCGCCGATGATCGCGAAGTGGCGCGGGCGGTCGCGGCCTGCGCCCGCGTTCCAGAGCTGCGGCAATCCGCCCGGCGGCATCAGCCAGGCGTCGGGCGAGACCGCGAAGCGCGGGGTGTGCGTGGCGGGCACGCGCGGGCTCAGGTAGGCGGCGTCGACCACCTTGCGGCGCACGTGCACCTCGGTGACCTCGCCCGACAGGATCGACACGAAGCGGCCGTCGCCCTGCCAGTCGCACATCGGCCGGTAGTCGACCCGGCCGCTGGGCAGCAGGCGCTGCTTCATCACGCGGTCGAAGTAGCCGCTGATCTCCGGCCCCGAGGCCAGTTCGTAGAGCCCGCGGTTCGGTCCTGCCGTGTCCTTGCGTCCCGCGCCCAGCTCCATCGAGTTCACGCCGTAGAAGGCGGAGGGCTGATGCAGCGCGACGAACGGATACGCGTCGTTCCAGTGACCGCCCGGCTTGCCGTGGCGGTCGACGATGGTCACGTGCGCATCCGATTCGGCGATCAGCGTGTCGGCGAAGGCCAGGCCCGCCGCACCGCTGCCGATGATCAGGTAGTCGGTCTCGATCCGCCTCATCGTGTCTGTCTCCGTTCGTGTCGAGATGTCGGGGTGTCGCGGCACCGGCCCGGGGCAGGCCGGCGCAGCGGCCCGACGGTCGTGCATTCTGCACCGGGCGCGGCCGTTCCGGGCCGCGGGGGGCGCCGACTGCGGCGCCCGTTGCTTGGGCTACAGTGGACGAGCGACTCAGCCAGTCCGGGATGGAGGTCTCATGCAGCACTTCAAGGTGTACCAGTCGTTGTGGGCGATGGAGCGTCGTCGCCCCGACGAGCTCGAGTGGACCCTCGACGAGAAGCTCACGATGATCCGCGACGCCGGTTTCGACGGCTGCGGAGTGCGATTCGCCGACTTCGAGTACGCGAAGACCGTCACCGGCTTCCTGCGCGATCACGGCATGAGCTGGCAGGCACAGTGCTACCCGCGCACGGTCGACGATCTCAAGCCGATCCTCGATCACGTGCATGCGCTGGGTGCGGACCACCTGAACCTGCAGCCCGACGTGCGTCCGTACACGGTCGACGAATGTGTGCCGTACATCGAGGGCTGGCGACGGCTCGCCGAGGAGGCCGGCATCGCGATGCACATCGAGACGCACCGCGACCGCATGACGACCGACCTGTTCTTCACCCTGCACCTGCTCGACCGCTTCCCGGACCTGCGCTTCACCGCGGACCTGTCGCACTACGTGGTGGGTCGGGAGTTCGCCTGGCCGATCGACGAGGTCAACCACGGCCTGATGCATCGGATCCTGGACAACAGCTGGGGGTTCCACGGCCGCGTGGCGAGCCGCGAGCAGGTGCAGGTGCAGCTCGGGTTCCCGCAGCACCAGGGCTGGGTCGACCTGTTCATGGGGTGGTGGGCGTACGGCTTCCGGAGCTGGCGCCAGCGGGCCGGGCCGGATGCCACGCTCACCTTCCTGTGCGAGCTCGGCCCCTCGCCCTATGCGATCACCGGCGCCGACGGCTACGAGCTGTCGGACCGCTGGCAGGAGTCGCTGCAGATGAAGGATGCGGTCCGGGCCCTCTGGGCGCGGACCGGCGAATGACGCGCCCCGCGGGAGCCCCGATACCATGATCGACCACCTCGACCACCTCGTGCTCACGACCTCGCGCCGCGAGGCGTGCGTGGACTTCTACACCCGCGTGCTCGGCATGCAGCTGGAGTCGTTCGTCGGTGGCACGCCACCCGTCGAGCGGTTCGCCTTCCGGTACGGCAATCAGAAGATCAACCTGCACGTGCAGGGCAGCGAGTTCGACCCGAAGGCCCACCTGCCGGTGCCGGGTGCCCTGGACCTGTGCTTCATCGCGTCGATCCCGCTCGAACGGGTCGTCGAGCGGCTGCGCACCTGCGCCTGGCCTATCCTGGACGGACCGGTGATCCGCACCGGCGCCACGGGAAAGATCCGGTCGGTCTACGTGCGCGACCCGGACCTGAACCTGATCGAGATCTCCGAGCTGCTCTGAGCGCCTCGGGCGGCCGCGCCACCGACGGGTGCGTGCAGCATCGCTGCGGCACCCGCTGTAACCGTCGCGCCTCGCGCGGCGAATCCCATCCATCGGCCCACGCCCGACGAGATCCCACGCACCCATGCCCACCGCGCCGCTTCCGCTCCCTGCGATCGACCTCCTGCCCTGTCGGCGCGATCGAGCCGTGACGCCGTCTGGCCGACAGCACGTACCCGTGAGGGCGCGCTGATGGCCCGCCCTGCCAAGGCCCTGTTGTGGGCGGGGGCGGCCGTGCTGGTCGTGGCGGCCGCCTGGGCGTGGCGCCACTTCGACCTCGGCGCGCTCTTGACGCTGGACACGCTGAAGGCCAGCCGCGATGCGCTGCAGGCGCGTGTGCAGGCCCAGCCGCTCGGCACCGCAGCGGCGTTCTTCGCGCTCTACGTCGCGGCCGCGGCGCTCTCGATCCCGGGTGCGGTGATCCTGACGCTGGCCGCCGGCGCCATGTTCGGCCTGGGCTGGGGGCTGCTGCTGGTGAGCTTCGCGTCCTGCCTGGGTGCGCTGCTCGCCTTCCTGGCGGCGCGCTACCTGCTGCGCGACACCATCCAGGCCCGATTCGGCAAGGCGCTGGCCCCGATCAACGAGGGCGTCCGCAAGGACGGCACCTTCTACCTGCTGACCCTGCGGCTGGTGCCGCTGTTCCCGTTCTGGCTGATCAACCTGCTGATGGGCCTGACGCCGATGGGGGCCGGACGCTTCTACGTCGTCAGTCAGCTCGGCATGCTGGCCGGCACGCTGGTCTACGTGAACGCGGGGACCCAGCTCGCGGCCATCCAGTCGCCAGGCGACATCCTCTCGCCGGGGCTGCTCGGCAGTTTCGTGCTGCTCGGCGTGTTCCCGCTGATCGCCAAGGCCGGCGTGGGCTGGCTCGAGCGTCGCAAGGTCTACGCCAAGTGGCCCAAGCCCGCCACGTTCGACCGCAACCTGGTGGTCATCGGCGCGGGGGCCGGTGGCCTGGTCTCCGCGTACATCGCGGCGGCCGTCAAGGCCCGGGTGACCCTGATCGAAGGCCACAGGATGGGCGGCGACTGCCTGAACTTCGGCTGCGTGCCGAGCAAGGCGCTGATCCGTTCGGCCAAGATGGCCAAGCAGCTCAAGAAGGCCCATGAGCTCGGCGTGGCCGACGCGGCCGGCCGGGTGGACTTCGCCGCCGTCATGCGGCGCGTCCACGGCGTGATCCGCGACATCGAGCCGCACGACTCGGTCGAGCGCTACACCGGCCTAGGGGTCGAGGTGCTGCAGGGCCATGCGCGCATCACCAGCCCCTGGAGCGTGGCGGTGACGCTGGCCGACGGCACGACGCAGACCCTCACCACGAAGAACATCGTCATCGCCGCGGGTGCGAGCCCCTTCGTGCCGCCGATACCGGGCCTGAAGGAGGCCGGTTTCCTGACCAGCGACACCATCTGGAACCTGACCGAGCTGCCCCGGCGCCTGGTCGTGCTGGGCGGCGGTCCGATCGGCAGCGAGCTGGCGCAGAGCTTCGCCAGGCTGGGCAGCGCCGTCACGCAGGTGGAGATGGCGCCGCGCGTGATGGTCCGCGAAGACCCCGAGGTCTCCGAGCTGGTGGCGGCTTCGCTGCGTGCCGACGGCGTGCGGCTGCTCACCGGCCACCAGGCGGTGCGCGTGGAGGGGGAGGGCGCGGACAAGCGCCTGGTCGCCACGCACGAGGGGGCCGAGGTCGTGATCCCCTTCGACGCGCTGCTGTGCGCGGTCGGGCGCAGCCCGCGCGTGACCGGCTACGGTCTCGAGGAACTCGGCATTCCGCTCACGCCGCGCAAGACCATCCAGACCAACGCCTACCTGCAGACGCTGTACCCGAACATCTATGCCGTGGGTGACGTCGCGGGACCGTTCCAGTTCACCCACACCGCGGCGCATCAGGCCTGGTATGCCGCGGTCAATGCGCTGTTCGGTCGCTTCCGCAGGTTCAAGGCCGACTACCGCGTCATCCCCTGGGCGACCTTCACCGACCCCGAGGTCGCACGCGTCGGGCTGAGCGAGAGCGAGGCCAAGGACCAGGGCGTGGCCTACGAGGTGACGAAGTACGGCCTCGACGACCTCGACCGCGCGATCGCCGACGGCACCGCGCACGGCTTCGTCAAGGTGCTCACCGTCCCGGGCAAGGACACGATCCTGGGCGTGACCATCGTCGGCGAACACGCCGGCGACCTGCTCGCCGAATACGTGCTGGCGATGAAGCACGGCCTCGGCCTGAACAAGATCCTGGGCACCATCCACACCTATCCGACCCTGGCCGAGGCCAACAAGTACGTGGCCGGCGAATGGAAGCGCGCGCACGCGCCGAAGAAGCTGCTCGACTGGGTGGGTCGCTATCACGCATGGGAGCGGTCATGACCGCGTCGCCGCGACGCCGCCTGCTGGGGTCGGCGTTCGGCGTGGCGGTCGCGGGCGCGCTGCCTGCCGGCTTGCCGTCCGCCTGGGCGCAGACCGTCGATCACACCCACGCGGCCTGGACGGCGCTGCTGCGCAAGCATGTGCGCCTGCTGCGGGGCGGCCAGGCGACGCAGGTGGACTACGCCGGCTTCGCGGCCGACCGCCCGGCGCTGAAGGCCTACCTCGACGGCGTGTCGGCCGTCCCGCTCGCAGCCTTTTCCCGGTGGTCCCGAGCCGAGCGCCAGGCCTTCCTGACCAACGCCTACAACGCGTTCACGGTCGAACTGATCCTGACGCGGTATCCCGACCTGAAGTCGATCAAGGACCTTGGGAGCCTGCTGAGCAGTCCCTGGAAGCCCAAGTGGATCCCGCTGCTGGGCACGAAGGTCTCGCTCGACGAGATCGAGCACGGGATGCTGCGCAAGCGGGGCGACTACGACGACCCGCGCGTGCACTTCGCGGTCAACTGCGCCAGCGTCGGCTGCCCGGCCCTGCGCGAGGAGGCCTTCGTCGCGAGCCGCCTCGATGCGCAGATGGACGAACAGACCCTGCGCTTCCTCAGCGACCGCAGCCGAAACCGCTACAACACGCAGCGCGGGCGGCTGGAGCTGTCGAAGATCTTCGACTGGTACGGCGAGGACTTCCGGGTCGGGCATCGCGGCATCGCCTCGCTGCCGGCGTTCGTGGCGCGTTATGCCGATCAGCTCGCCGACGCGCCGGCCGATCGCGAGCGCATCCGCTCGGGGACGGTCGACATCGTCTATGCCGACTACGACTGGGCGCTGAACGACGCCCGGTGACGCCCGTGCCTGAATCGCCGGCATCGACCTGCCGAGCTGGAGGCGATCGCGACGGGCACGGTCGCTAAGTGATCGTCGCCGGGGAGCGCGTCGTGCGCCCTCGACGGCGCGCTGGGTGAAACAGGAAGAGGAAAAGGTTCGGCTAGCTAGCCGGGTGAGGGTTCGGCGAGTTGCAGCACGTACGCCTTCACGTCTTCCGGCCATGCGGCCATCTGTGCCACCAGCCGCTCGTGGTCGCCGGCGAACAGTGCCCGCGAGGCTTCCTCGAAGCCTGAGAGGTCGCCCGCCAGCGTGGACATGGCGTGATACGCGCGGTCGCGCGCCTCGCGCACCCGACCCCGCTCGCCGCCGTGACGCCGCGCTTCATGCACGAGCTTGCGCAAGGCGACAGATGCGCCGCCTGGTTGTGCGGCAAGCCAGTCCCAGTGTTCCGGCAGCAGCGTCACTTCCCGCGCGATCACGCCTAGCTTGGGGCGCCCGCGGCCCTTGGGCGCCTGGATCGGCGCAGCCACGGTGTACCGCGCCGCAACGGCTTCCTCTCCGCCACGCAAGTCCAGGTCGGCGGACTGGCCGTTGGCATCGCTGAAGACCAACGGATGCCCCTCGGGTTGCGCCTCCTGCGCCCGCAACACGGTCACGGCGACCTCGTGCAAGGGACCGCGGGTGAGGCAGCGCCCATCCAGGAAGGCGGTGTAGGTGAGCGGCATGAAGGGGTCCATGCCATGAATTATACCCGGATGAAATAAATGAGTCAATAACACCCGGGTAAAAGCCGTGCCGAACCCCCGCGGCACACCAGACTTTGGAGACGCCTGGACTCGACGATGACAAGCGCCTTGCTTGCCACCGAGTGCTTGCTGGACGACCTGACCCCGATCGAATTCAGTCGGCAGCATGAGCGCCAGTCCGAAATCGCCACACACCGGCCCCAGACGTGACAACGGCCTACGTGCCGAAGCGCGTAAGCCGTTGATTGAACTTGGCTCCCCGACCTGGACTCGAACCAGGGACCTGCGGATTAACAGTCCGTCGCTCTACCGACTGAGCTATCAGGGAACAGCCTGCAAGTATAGCGGATCCGGTCCGGGAACAAAAGTCGACGACCGACCAAGCGGCGGGGACGGGCGTCCGACAGGGTCCGACCGGTCCGCGGACCCCCGCGGACGGGCGCGGTACCATCGCGGTCTTCGATCCGATCGATACAGAGGGGGGGACAGATGGCATCGCATGACAAGGTGGCGCTGGTCACGGGCGCCGGAACGGGAGTCGGCCGTGCGGCCGCGCTCGCGCTACTGGGCGACGGATACCGGGTGGTGCTGGCGGGTCGCCGCGCCGAACCGCTGCAGCAGGTGATCGCGGAGTCGGGCGCCGATCCGGCCCGTGCGCTCGCGGTGCCGACCGACGTGACCGATCCGGCCTCGGTGGCCGCGCTGTTCGACCGGACCGTCAAGGCCTTCGGCCGCCTCGACCTGCTGTTCAACAACGCAGGGGTCGGTGCGCCGCCGATCAACCTCGAGGACCTGACGCTCGCGCAGTGGCAGGCCGCGGTGGACACCAACCTCACCGGCCCGTTCCTCTGCACCCAGCACGCGTTCCGGATCATGAAGGCGCAGACGCCGCGCGGTGGCCGGATCATCAACAACGGCTCGATCTCGGCGCACGTCCCCCGGCCCAACTCCGCGCCGTACACGGCGACGAAGCACGCGATCACCGGCCTGACCCGGGCGACCTCGCTCGACGGCCGCAAGTACGACATCGCCTGCGGGCAGATCGACATCGGCAATGCACACACGCCGATGGCCGCGCGGATGGCCGACGGCGTGCCGCAGGCCGACGGCTCGATCAAGCCCGAACCGCTGATGGACGTCGAGCACGTCGGCAGCACGATCCGCTACATGGCGAGCCTGCCGCTCGAGGCCAACGTGCAGTTCGTGACGGTCATGGCGACCAAGATGCCCTTCATCGGGCGCGGCTGATCGTGCCGACGGCCTGCCCGACCCGGCGCTGACCGGGGACGGCGCCGTGCGCGGACCCGCAGCGGCGGGTCCCGCTGCGCACCGCTCAGGCGGCCTCGCGGCGTGCGCGCGCCAGTTCCTCGGCATGGACGCGCCGCCATGTCCCCGACCCCGGCGAGAAGAGCTGCGAGCCGATCGCCTGCAGGGCGAGGGCGACGCCCCAGCCCGCCATGACGAAGCCCGGCCAGAAGCGCTGGGCGGGCGTCAGCGCCCAGATCGCGACCAGCCCCGCGTTGACCGCTGCGTAGACGGTGGCGTGGGCGCGGAAGGCCATCCGGGCACGGGTGCGGGCCAGAGCGACCGCTTCGGGGGTCGGGTCCGCAGGCAGCCCGGAGGCCAGTTCGGACAGAAGGGGCGTGAGGTGATTGCGGCGGCTCATGACGGGCTCCTTGTGAGAACGGAGCCATCGTGCGCTGCGCGGCGGGAGCCTGCCTCCCCCGTGCGACGGATCGACCCGGCGTGCGACGGACCGACCTCGGCGCGTCGCGGGCCGCAGCCCGCCACGCGCCGACCGCTCGGTCAGGCGATCACGGCGGCGATCGCGTCGGCGACCGCGTCGATGTTGCGGCTGTTCAGCGCAGCCAGGCAGATCCGGCCGGTGGACACCGCATAGATGCCGTACTCGTCGCGCAGGCGGTCGACCTGCGCCGAGGTCAGGCCGGAGTACGAGAACATGCCCCGCTGCTTGGCGACGAAGCCGAAGTCGCGCTTGACGCCGCGGGCGGCGAGCCGCTCGACGAGGCCGGTGCGCATCGCGCGGATGCGGTCGCGCATGCCGGCGAGTTCCTGCTCCCACATCGCGCGCAGTTCGGGCGAGGACAGCACCGCCGCCACCATCGAGCCGCCGTGGATCGGCGGATTCGAGTAGTTGGTGCGGACGACGCGCTTCAACTGGCTCAGCACGCGGGCGGCCTCGTCCTTGTCCTGGGCGACGAACGAGAGCGCTCCGACCCGCTCGCCGTAGAGCGAGAAGGATTTGGAGAACGAGCTCGACACCAGGAAGTCGATGCCGGCGTGGGCAAAGCGCCGTACCGCCGAGGCGTCGGCATCGATGCCGTCGCCGAAGCCCTGGTAGGCGATGTCGAGGAAGGGCACGAGGTCGGCGCTCTTGCACGCCTCGACGACCCGCTCCCACTGGCCGTCGGTGAGGTCGACGCCGGTCGGGTTGTGGCAGCAGGCGTGCAGGACGACGATCGTCCGCGCGGGCAGGGCCTTCAGCGTGGCGAGCATGGCATCGAAGCGCACGCCATGCGATTCCGGATCGTAGTACGGGTAGGTGTCGACAACGAAGCCGGCACTCTCGAAGAGCGCTCGGTGGTTCTCCCAGCTCGGGTCGCTGATGACGACCTTGGCGTCGGGCACGAAGCGCTTGAGGAGGTCGGCACCGACCTTCAAAGCGCCGGTGCCGCCGAGCGCCTGGACGGTGGCGACCCGCTGCTCGGTGACCAGCGGCGATGCCGGCCCGAACAGCATCGACTGCACCGCCTTGTTGTACTGGGCGATGCCATCGATGGGCAGGTAGCCGCGGGCGGCCCCGGCGGCGGTCATCTGGGCTTCTGCCTGACGGATGGCGGCGAGCAGCGGGATCTTGCCGGTGTCGTCGCAGTAGACCCCGACGCCGAGATTCACCTTGTTGGGGCGCGCGTCTGCAGCAAAGGCCTCGTTGAGCCCGAGTATCGGATCCCGCGCGGCCATAGGCACCGCGGAAAAGGGTGAGGTAGCCATCGCAAGACCTTGATCTGGAAGTCAGTATACAAGCGCAGCCGACCGACGGGCGCTGCGCTGCTGCTCAAAATTTGTGCAAACTGCTGGCTTTTTCGGTGCGCGAGGGGGATAATCCCGACTTCGGCGCGCCGCAATGATGCGCTGCAAAGTCTAGCACGCGCGCCTTACAGGGACCCCCGCGGACTCCATGCACGCCCCCCCGGATACCCCCCGGCTGATCGAGTACCCCGGCAGCCCGTTCCAGCTGCACCAGCCGTTCCAGCCGGCCGGTGACCAGCCGGAGGCGATCGCGCGCCTGATCGAAGGGGTCGAGGACGGGCTGAGTTTCCAGACGCTGCTCGGCGTCACCGGTTCGGGCAAGACCTTCACGATGGCCAATGTCATCGCGAAGCTCGGCCGTCCGGCGCTGGTGCTGGCGCCGAACAAGACGCTGGCCGCGCAGCTGTACGCCGAGATGCGCGAGTTCTTCCCGAACAACGCGGTCGAGTACTTCGTTTCTTATTACGACTACTACCAGCCCGAAGCGTACGTCCCGCAGCGCGACCTCTACATCGAGAAGGACTCGTCGATCAACGAGCACATCGAGCAGATGCGCCTGTCGGCGACCAAGTCGCTGCTCGAGCGGCGCGACGTCGTGATCGTGGCGACGGTGTCGTGCATCTACGGCATCGGCAACCCGGGCGACTACCACTCGATGGTGATGACGCTGCGGGTGCGCGACAAGCTCTCGCAGCGCGACGTGCTGCAGCGCCTGGTGGCGATGCAGTACAAGCGCAACGAGACCGAATTCTCGCGCGGCACGTTCCGGGTCCGCGGCGACACGGTCGACGTCTTCCCGGCCGAGCACGCCGAGCTCGCCGTGCGCATCGAGCTGTTCGACGACGAGGTCGAGTCGATCCAGCTGTTCGATCCGCTGACCGGGCGGGTGCGCCAGAAGATCCCGCGCTTCACCGTCTACCCGTCCTCGCATTACGTGACGCCGCGGGCGACCGTGCTGCGCGCGGTCGAGACGATCAAGGAGGAGCTGCGCGACCGGCTCGACTACCTTCGCACGAACGGCAAGCTCGTCGAAGCGCAGCGCCTCGAGCAGCGGACCCGGTTCGACCTCGAGATGCTCGCCGAGATCGGCTTCTGCAAGGGCATCGAGAACTACACCCGGCACCTGTCGGGCGTCGCACCCGGGATGCCGCCCTCGACGCTGGTGGACTACCTGCCCGAGGACTCGCTGATGATCATCGACGAGTCGCATGTGACGGTCGGTCAGCTCGGCGGCATGTACCGCGGCGACCGCGCCCGCAAGGAAACGCTGGTCGAGTACGGCTTCCGGCTGCCGTCGGCGCTCGACAACCGGCCCCTGAAGTTCGAGGAGTTCGAGGGCAAGCTGCGTCAGTGCGTGTTCGTCTCGGCCACGCCGGCAGACTACGAGAAGCGCCAGAGCGGCCAGATCGTCGAACAGGTGGTGCGCCCGACGGGCCTGATCGACCCGACCGTGATCATTCGGCCGGCGGGCTCGCAGGTCGACGACGCGCTGTCCGAGATCCACCTGCGCACGGCCCGTCACGAACGGGTGCTGGTCACGACGCTGACGAAGCGGATGGCCGAGGACCTCACCGACTACCTGACCGAGCACGGCGTCAAGGTGCGCTATCTGCACTCCGACATCGACACCGTCGAGCGCGTCGAGATCATCCGCGACCTGCGCCTCGGCGTGTTCGACGTGCTGGTGGGCATCAACCTGCTGCGCGAAGGCCTCGACATCCCCGAGGTCTCGCTGGTCGCCATCCTCGATGCGGACAAGGAAGGCTTCCTGCGCTCCGAGCGCAGCCTGATCCAGACGATCGGGCGCGCGGCGCGCAACCTCAACGGCACGGCCATCCTGTACGCCGACCGGATCACCGACTCGATCCAGCGCGCGATCGACGAGACCGCTCGCCGTCGCACCAAGCAGGTCGAGTTCAACACCGAGCACGGCATCGTGCCCCGTGGCGTGATCAAGCAGGTGAGGGAGCTCATCGACGGGGTCTACGACCCGTCGCAGGAGAAGAAGGAACTGAAGGCGGCCGAGGAGCGGGTGCAGTACGAGTCGCTCGGCGAGAAAGGGGCCGCCAAGGAAATCAAGCGTCTCGAGAAGCTGATGCTCGACCACGCACGCAACCTCGAATTCGAGAAGGCGGCCCAGGTGCGCGACCAGCTGACCCTGCTCAAGGAGCGGGTGTTCGGCGCAGGCGGCAGCGACAACGTGGTGCCGTTCCCCACCGACAGGGCGGCCTGAGGCCGTCGACCAAGAACAATCATTTCCAGCGCGGAAGAAGACATGGCAAAACGAGAACCCCTCACGATGGCGATGAACACCCGGGTGCTGTTCGTCTGCATGGGCAACATCTGCCGCTCCCCGATGGCCGAGGGCGTGTTCCGGCACATGATCCGGCAGGCGGGCCTGGACGACGTCGTCAAGGTCGAGTCGGCCGGCACGCACGCTTTCCATGCCGGCGAGGCGCCGGACAAGCGGGCCCAGTCCACCGCGGCCAAGCGCGGCTACGACATCTCGGATCTGCGGGCCCGTCAGGTCGAGGACATCGACTTCGATCGGTTCGACCTGATCCTCGCGATGGACTGGGACAACCTGTCGCTGCTCCAGCAGACCGGCCCCAAGAAGGCGCACCACAAGCTGCAGCTGCTGATGCGCTTCGCGACCGAGCACGAGTCGGCGACCATCCCTGACCCGTACTACGGCGCCCAGCAGGGCTTCGACCAGTCCCTCGACTTCATCGAGGACGCCTGCGCCGGGTTGCTCGAGGTGGCGCGCCGCCGCGCCACGCAGGTCGCCGCGGCCTGATCCCAAGTGGTCGGCCGGGGGCGCGCGCTCCCGGACCGATCGCCGCGGCACCCGACACCAGCCCGCACAGCCGGGCCTCCGGGTGCGGCGCGATGCCGGAATCTAACGAGAATTTCACAGAACTTGAGCGCAGAAGCGGCCTGCCTCGGGCAGCAGCCGTCCCTCCTGCCGTCTCCCGGACCCTGAAGGGCGTGGGGTCTACGGGTGCCGCGACGACTTCGCGACCCGCTTTGTCCTGCCGGATCGACCCCCTCGTCCTGAGCAAAGCCTTGACAAACTAGTCGGGTATCCCTACCGTCGGGTCTGGTTGTTCGTTTGTCCAGGACAAATTCCCCGACGCCTGTACGGATACTCGACCAACCCGGTAGGTTATTGGTATTCTTGAGTCGCTTAGTCGGGTTTACCGGAGCTTCGTCATGCGCTTGACCACCAAAGGCCGTTTTGCAGTGACCGCCATGATCGACCTGGCGATGCGTCAGCACAATGGACCCGTCACCCTCGCCGGCATCAGCCAGCGCCAGAAGATCTCGCTGTCCTACCTCGAGCAGCTGTTCGGCAAGCTGCGTCGCCACGAGCTGGTCGAGAGCACCCGCGGCCCGGGGGGCGGCTACACGCTCGCCCGTCCGATGCGCGACGTCTCGGTCGCCGACATCATCTTCGCGGTCGACGAGCCGCTGGACGCGACCAGCTGCGGTGGCAAGGAGAACTGCCACGAGGACGGTCCGTGCATGACGCACGAGCTGTGGAGCAACCTGAACAAGAAGATGATCGAGTTCCTCGATGGCGTGACGCTGCAGGAGCTCGTCGAGCAGCAGCGCGGTCGCGAGACGAAGGCGCCGCCTAAGCAGATCTCGGTGCTGCGCGAGCATCGCGCCGCGCTCGAGTTCCCGACCTCGACGCTGCAGCCGATCAACATGCACGGTGCGCGCGTGACCTCGGTGTCGTGACGCGGCCGGCAGACCAGAAAGACTGACGACAGGGAGTCCGTTTCATGCATCTTCCGATCTACCTCGACTACTCGGCGACCACGCCGGTCGACCCGCGCGTGGTCGACCGCATGGTGCCCTGGCTCGGCCAGAACTTCGGCAACCCCGCGTCGCGCAGCCATGCGTACGGGTGGGCGGCCGAGGAGGCGGTCGAGGAGGCGCGCGAGCATGTCGCCGCGCTCGTCGGGTGCGATCCGAAGGAGATCGTCTGGACCTCGGGCGCGACCGAGTCGATCAACCTCGCGGTCAAGGGCGCGGCGCACTTCTACAAGGAGCGCGGCAGGCACCTGATCACGGTGAAGACCGAGCACAAGGCGACGCTCGACACGATGCGCGAGCTCGAGCGCGAAGGCTTCGAGGTGACCTACCTCGACGTCCGCGACGACGGCCTGATCGACATGGACGTGCTGAAGGCCGCGATGCGGCCCGACACCATCCTGCTGTCGGTCATGTTCGTGAACAACGAGATCGGCGTCATCCAGGACATTCCCGCGCTCGGCGAGCTGTGCCGCGCCCGGAACATCCTGTTCCATGTCGACAGCGCACAGGCGACCGGCAAGGTGGACATCGACCTGGGCGCGCTCAAGGTCGACCTGATGAGCTTCTCCGCGCACAAGACCTACGGTCCGAAAGGCATGGGCGCGCTGTACGTGCGTCGCAAGCCGCGCGTGCGCATCGAGGCCCAGATCCACGGTGGCGGCCATGAGCGCGGCATGCGCTCGGGGACGCTTCCGACGCACCAGATCGTCGGCATGGGCGAGGCCTTCCGGCTCGCCAAGCTCGAGATGAAGGCCGAGAACGAGCGCATCCGCATGCTGCGCGATCGGCTCTGGCGCGGGCTGTCGCAGATCGAGGAGGTCTACGTCAACGGCGACATGGATCGGCGCGTGCCGCACAACCTCAACGTGAGCTTCAATTACGTCGAGGGCGAGTCGCTGATCATGGCGATCAAGGACCTCGCGGTGTCGTCGGGTTCGGCCTGCACCTCGGCGAGCCTCGAGCCGTCGTACGTGCTGCGCGCCCTCGGCCGCAGCGACGAACTCGCCCACAGCTCGATCCGCTTCTCCGTCGGTCGCTTCACCACCGAGGAGGAGGTCGACTTCGCGGTGAAGCTGCTGCAGGACAAGGTCGCCAAGCTGCGCGAGATGTCGCCGCTGTGGGACATGTTCAAGGAAGGCATCGACCTGAATTCGGTGCAGTGGGCCGCCCACTGAGCGTCACGCGCGGCACAGGGATGTAGTGCAGTTCAAAGAACGAGAGGTCTGGCATGGCATACAGCGACAAGGTCATCGATCATTACGAGAACCCGCGCAACGTGGGTGCGATGGACAAGGGTGATCCGACGGTGGGCACCGGCATGGTGGGCGCGCCCGCCTGCGGCGATGTGATGAAGCTGCAGATCAAGGTCGGTGCGAACGGCCTCATCGAGGACGCGAAGTTCAAGACCTACGGCTGCGGCTCGGCGATTGCCTCGTCGTCGCTGGTCACCGAATGGGTCAAGGGCAAGACGCTCGACGAGGCAATGGGCATCAAGAACACCCAGATCGCCGAAGAGCTCGCCCTGCCTCCGGTCAAGATCCACTGCTCGATCCTGGCCGAGGACGC
>CAIUGQ010000365.1 GCA_903898725.1 uncultured Burkholderiales bacterium
CGCTGCATCGCGGCGCCGATCGCGGCCGCGTCGGTGCGCGAGCGCAGCATCCGACCGAAGGGCGCGCTCTGCACGACCGCGCGGCGAAAGCGCGCGCGGGCCTTCGGGATGCCGAGCATCGCCAGCACCGACAGGCCGCCGGCCGACTGGCCGAACACCGTCACGTTGTCCGGGTCGCCGCCGAACGCGGCGATCTCGGCCGCCACCCAGTCGAGCGCGGCGATCTGGTCGTGCAGGCCGAGGTTGGGCTCGGCGACGCCCGGCAGGTGCATGAAGCCGAGCGCGCCCAGCCGGTGGTTGACGCCCACCACCACCACGTCGCCGTGCCGCGCGAGCGGGCCGCCGCCGTACCAAGGCAGGGAACCCGCGCCGGTCCAGAACGCGCCGCCGTGCAGGAAGACCATCACCGGGCGCTTGGCGCCGTCGGCCGCGGGCGTGGTGATCGTCAGCGTCAGGCAGTCCTCGGACTGCGGCAGATCGAAGTCGCCCATCGCGGCGCGCAGACGCGACGGCGGCTGCGGCGGGATCGGGCCGTCGCGGGTGGCGTCGCGCTCGCCGGTCCAGGGCGCGGCGGGACGCGGCGGCTGGAACCGCAGCGGCCCGACCGGCGGCGCGGCATAGGGCACGCCGCGAAAGACCTGGACCTCGCCCTCGGCGACGCCGCGCAGCGTGCCCAGGGAGGTGCGTGCGATCGGTGAAGCGTTCACGGCGGGCTCGTCGGTCGGATCGGGATCGATCCACTGTAGCCGGAGGGCCCGCACGATGCCAATTCGGCACGTCCGGAACGACGCGGCCCGGCGCCACCCCGCGGGTGGACGCCGGGCCGGTGCCCGGTGCGGATCAGGCGTCGAGCTTCGCGAACCGGTCCAGATGGTGGTCCGCGTCGCCGAACTGCTGCGCGATCATGGTGAGGCGGCGGAAGGTGTGCGACACCTTCATCTCCTCGGTCATGCCCATGCCGCCATGCAGCTGGATCGACTCCTGCGAGATCTGCCGGCAGGCATCGGCGATCTTGATCTTCGCCGCCGACACGATGCGCGCGCGCTCGGCGGCGTCGGTGGCGCTGTCCATGCGCGAGCACACCAGATAGCTCATCGACCGGGCCTGCTCGACCGAGACGAACATCTCGACCATCCGGTGCTGCAGGGCCTGGAACGTGCCGATCGGCGCGCCGAACTGCTTGCGCGTCTTCAGGTACTCGAGCGTCGTGTCGTTGGCGAACTGCATCGCGCCGACTGCCTCGGCACACTGCAGCGCGGTCGCGAAGTCCACCGCCTCCTCGATCGCCGCCAGCGCACCGCCCTCGGCACCAACGATCGCATCGGCTCGCACCTGCACGCCGTCGAGCTTCACGTCGGCCGCGCGCTGGTTGTCGATGTTCCGGTACGGCGTCGTGGTCACGCCCTTGGCGTTCGCCGCGACGATGAACAGCGAGATGCCGTGCGCGTCGTCGGGCGAGCCCGAGGTGCGTGCCGAGACCACCAGCAGGTCGGCCTGCGGCGCACCGAGCACGACTCGCTTCAGGCCGTTCAGCACCCAGCCGTCGCCGGCCTTGGCTGCGGTCGCCGACACGTGGTCGAGCCGGTAGCGTCCGCCATCCTCGGTGTGCGCGAAGGCGAGCCGACGCGTGCCGTCGACCACCTGCGGCAGGATCTCCGAGCGCTGCGACGCGCTGCCGGCGCGGTCGATCAGACGGCCGGCGAGGAGGGTGGCGAGCACCGGCTCGACGACCAGTGCCTGACCGATCGACTGCATCGCGCTCATCATGTCGACGGCGCCGCCGCCGAAGCCGCCAGCGGCCTCGGAGAACGGGATCGACAGCACGCCGAGCTCGGCGAGCTGCTTCCACACCGCGTCGCTCGCGCCACTGTCGGAGTGGACGATCTTCTTGCGGCTCTCGAAGTCGTAGTGGTCGGCGAGGTATCGCCCGACCGAGTCGGCCAGTTGCCGCTGCTCTTCGCTGAGTTCGAAATCCATGGTCAGAGCCCCAGGGTCGCCTTGGCGATGATGTTGCGCTGGATCTCGTTGGATCCGGCGTAGATGCTGGTCTTGCGGTAGTTGGCGTAGCGCGGCGCGAGGTGCGCGAGCACGTCGTCGAAGTCGCCGGCGTCCTGCGGGCCGGTGGGCTTGAACGGCGCGGCCATCGGCCCCGCGGCCTGCATCATCAGCTCGGTCAGCGCCTGCTGGATCTCGGTGCCGCGGATCTTGAGCATCGACACGTCGGCGCCCGGCGGCTTGCCGCCGCGCATCGCATCGAGGAAGCGCAGGTTGGTGATCTCGAGCGCCATCAGCTCGACCTCGACACGGGTCAGCTTGTCGCGGAAGCGCGGGTCGTCGATCAGCCGGCGGCCGTGGCCGTCGGTCTGCTCGGCCGCGAAGGCCTTGAGCCGAACGAGCTCGCGCTTGGAGCCGCCGATGCGGCCGGTGTTCAGGCGCTCGTGGCCGAGCAGGTACTTGGCCACCGTCCAGCCCTTGCCCTCCTCGTGCACCAGGTTCTCGACCGGCACCTCGACGTTGTCGAAGAACACCTCGTTCACCTCGTGACCGCCGTCCATCAGGATCAGCGGGCGCACGGTGATGCCGGGGGTCTTCATGTCGATCAGCAGGAAGCTGATGCCCTCCTGGCGGATCTTCGACTCGAAGTCGGTCCGCACCAGGCAGAAGATCCAGTCGCCGTACTGGCCGAGCGTGGTCCAGATCTTCTGGCCGTTGACGACGTACTTGTCGCCGCGGCGATCGGCCCGGGTCTTGAGCGACGCGAGGTCGGAGCCCGAGCCCGGCTCGGAGTAGCCCTGGACCCAGAACACGTCGCCGTTGTAGATGGCCGGCAGATGGCGCTTCTTCTGCTCGGGCGAGCCGAACTTCAGCAGCACCTGCGCGCACATCGTGACGCCGAAGGCGACGATCGGCGGCGTGCCGGCGAGGCCGCACTCCTCCTCGAAGATGTAGCGCTGGGTGACGTTCCAGCCCGGGCCGCCCCACTCCTCGGGCCAGGCCGGCGCGACCCAGCCCTTCTTGGCCAGGATCTTGTGCCAGCGCAGCAGGTCGTCCTTGTCGAGGTGGTCACCGGCGGCCGTCTTGCGGCGCAGGTCCTCGGGCAGGTTGTCCTTGAGCCAGCCGCGCACTTCGTCGCGAAAGGCCGCTTCCTCGGTCGAATAGTTCAGGTCCATTTCTTGTCCTCTGCCTCCTGCAGCGCTCTCCAGAATACCTTGCCGGTGCCGGTCTTCGGCAGCGACTCCACGAACTCGATCCGCCGCGGCACCTTGTAGGCCGCCATCTTCTGGCGCGACCACTCGACGATCTCGTCGGCGAACGCGGCGGCACCGGCCTCGGTCGCCGCGCGCTCGCGGGCGTGCGGACGCGGCACGATCACCGCCTTGACCGTCTCGCCGCGCTTGTCGTCGCGGCTCGCGATCACGCAGGCCTCCGACACGTCGGGATGGGCGAACAGCATCGCCTCGACCTCGGCCGGCCAGACCTTGAAGCCGGCGGCGTTGATCATCCGCTTCAGACGGTCGGTGATGAAGAAGTAGCCGTCCTCGTCGTAGTGACCGAGGTCGCCGGTGCGAAAGAAGCGCTTGCCGTCGAGCTCGAAGAACACCGACGCGTCGGCGTCGGGATTGTTCCAGTAGCCCTTGAAGACCTGCGGACCGCTGACGACGATCTCGCCGGTCTCGCCCGGGCCCCGCTCGGCGCCGGTCTCGACGTCGAGCACCCGCGCGTCGGTGTTGAAGATCGGGATGCCCGCGCACTGGCGCTTCGGGGCGTGCATCGGGTTGGTGTGCGTGGGCGCGATCGTCTCGGTCAGGCCGTAGCCCTCGATGAACGGCAGGCCGAGCAGCCGCTCGAGACGCTGCGCGACCGCATCGGGCATGGCCGCGCCGCCGCCGCCGATCCGCAGCAGCGAGGACAGGTCGCGCGACTCGATGCCGGGCGTGTTCAGCAGGTCGACGATCATCGCGGTGATGCCGGTGACGCTGGTGATCCGGCAGTGCTCGATCAGCCGCACGCAGGCCGCGCGGTCCCAGCGCGACATCAGCACGATGGTCACGCCCTGGAAGATCGGCGCGTTCATGCCGCCCTGCATGCCGGTCACGTGGAACATCGGCAGCACCGCGAGCTGCACGAGGTCGGGCGAGGCACCCGACCAGGCGCTCGCGACCACGGTGGTGCTCATCACCGTGCGGTGGGTGTGGATGCAGCCCTTCGGGTGACCGGTGGTGCCCGAGGTGTAGGGCAGCACCGCGAGGTCGTCGGGTCCGGCCTGCTGCGGCGCCGGC
>CAIUGQ010000366.1 GCA_903898725.1 uncultured Burkholderiales bacterium
GCGGGCATCGAGCGTTTCTTCTTCATCGACGACGCGCGCCAGGGCATCGCGCACGTGGTGAGCCCCGAGCAGGGCCTGACCCAGCCCGGGATCACGCTCGTCTGCGGCGACTCGCACACCGCCACGCACGGTGCGCTCGGTGCGCTCGCCTTCGGCATCGGCGCCTCCGAGGTCACGCACGTGATGGCCACCCAGTGCCTGTGGCAGCGCAAGCCGCGCGCCATGCGCATCACCGTCGACGGCGCGCTCGGCGCGGGCGTCGGCGCCAAGGACGTGGTGCTCGCGATCATCGCGCGGATCGGCGCGGCGGGCGGCGTGGGCCATGTCATCGAGTACGCCGGCAGCACCATCCGCGGCCTGTCGATCGAGGGGCGGCTGACGGTGTGCAACATGTCGATCGAGGCCGGCGCGCGCGCCGGCATGGTCGCGCCCGACGACACCACCTACGCCTACCTGCACGGGCGTCCGCTCGCGCCGGCCGGCGCCGACTGGGACCGTGCGCTCGCGCGCTGGCGCGCGCTGCCGACCGATGCCGACGCGGTCTTCGACCGCGAGGTCGCGCTCGATGCGACCTGGATCGCGCCGATGCTCACCTGGGGCACCAGCCCCGAGGATGCGGTGGCGATCACCGACCGCGTGCCCGACCCGTCGGCCGCGCCGGATGCGACCAAGCGCGAGGCGATGCGCGTCTCGCTCGAGTACATGGGCCTCGTGCCCGGCACGCCGATGTCCGAGGTGCCGGTCGACCGGGTGTTCATCGGCTCGTGCACCAACAGCCGCATCGAGGACCTGCGTTCGGCGGCCGCCGTCGTGCGCGGCCGCAAGGCGGTGGTGCCCGCGTGGGTGGTGCCGGGCTCCGGGCTGGTCAAGCGCCAGGCCGAGGCCGAGGGCCTGCACCACGTGTTCCGCGAGGCCGGCCTCGAATGGCGCGAACCGGGCTGCTCGATGTGCGTCGGCATGAACGGCGACACCGGCCTGCCCGGGCAGCGCATCGCCTCGACCTCGAACCGCAACTTCATGGGCCGTCAGGGGCGCGGCGTGCGCACGCACCTGCTGAGTCCGGCGATGGCCGCCGCCGCCGCGGTCACCGGCCGCTTCACCGACGTGCGCCGCCTCGACGCACAGGGAGCCTGAGATGGCGCCGTTCACCCGACTCGCCGCAGTGGCGGTGCCGCTCGACCTCGCCAACGTCGACACCGACCAGATCATTCCGGCGCGCTACCTCGGACGCACCCGCGCGCAGCAGGTCGAGGGGCTGTTCCACGACCTCGCGCTCGACGCCGACGGCCGGCCGCGCGCCGACTTCCCGCTGAACCAGCCGGCGTTCGCCGGCGCGCGGATCCTCGTCGCCGACCGCAACTTCGGCTGCGGCTCCTCGCGCGAGAACGCGGTGACGGTGATGGTCGACCGCGGCTTCCGGGCGTTCATCGCGCCGAGCTTCGGCGACATCTTCCACAACAACTGCTTCCAGAACGGCGTGCTGCCGATCCGCCTGCCCGCCGAGCGCGTCGAGGCGCTGCGCGCCGCGCTGCGGGCCCATCCCGGATCGACGATCGAGGTCGACCTCGCCGCGCAGACCGTGCTCGGCCCGGACGGGCAGGTCGACGGCTTCGACATCGACCCGTTCCGCAAGGACTGCCTGCTGCAGGGCGTCGACGAGATCGCGATGACGCTCGGGTACGAGGCCGACATCGCGCGTTTCGAGGCACGGCGTGCGCAGGAGGACCAGGCCGCCGGCACCGTGTAGCGTTCGGAGCGCACCGGAGACGCATGATGAAGCGATGGACCGTGGGCGACGTGCGGATCACGCAGGTCGTCGAGATGCAGAATTCCAGCCCCGCGAGCTTCCTGTTCGGCGATGCGCTGACCCCCGAGCGCATCGGCCGCTACGGCTGGCTGCGGCCGCGCCATGTCGACGAGCGCGGCCGCCTGATCGGCTCGATCCACTGCTTCGTCATCGAATCGCAGGGCCGGCGCATCGCTGTCGACACCTGCATCGGCAACGACAAGCCCCGGCTCGTCGAGCGCTGGCACCAGCGCCAGGGCAGCTTCCTGCAGGACATGGTCGCCGCCGGCTTCGAGCCGGACAGCATCGACACCGTGCTCTGCACGCATCTGCACGTCGACCACGTCGGCTGGAACACCCGGCTCGTCGACGGCCGCTGGGTGCCGACGTTTCCGCGGGCACGCTACCTGTTCGGCCGCACCGAGTGGGCGCACTGGACGGCGCATGCCGAGAACGACGGCACCATCGACCAGGGCCAGGTGATGGCCGACTCGGTGACGCCGATCCTCGAGGCCGGCCTCGCGGACCTCGTCGACGTCGACCATGTCGTGACCGA
>CAIUGQ010000367.1 GCA_903898725.1 uncultured Burkholderiales bacterium
GCCGGGGCGAACCCCATCAGCCAGCTCGCGTTCACGCTGTCGAACGGCTTCACCTTCGTCGAGGCGTACCTCGCACGAGGCATGCACATCGACGACTTCGCGCCCAACCTGTCGTTCTTCTTCAGCAACGGCATGGATCCGGAGTACACCGTGCTCGGTCGCGTCGCGCGGCGCATCTGGGCGGTGGCGATGCGCGACCGCTATGGCGCCAACGACCGCAGCCAGAAGCTCAAGTACCACTGCCAGACCTCCGGGCGCTCGCTGCACGCGCAGGAGATCCAGTTCAACGACATCCGCACCACGCTGCAGGCGCTGATCGCCACCTACGACAACGCCAACAGCCTGCACACCAACGCGTTCGACGAGGCGATCACCACGCCGACTGAGGAGAGCGTGCGGCGCGCGATGGCGATCCAGCTGATCATCAACCGCGAATGGGGCCTCGCCAAGAACGAGAACCCGCTGCAGGGCAGCTTCGTGGTCGAGGACCTGACAGAGCTGGTGGAGGAGGCGGTGCTCGCCGAGTTCGAGCGCATCGCCGAGCGCGGCGGCGTGCTGGGCGCGATGGAGACCGGCTACCAGCGCGGCAAGATCCAGGACGAGTCGATGCACTACGAGCACCTGAAGCACACCGGCGAGTACCCGATCATCGGCGTGAACACCTTCCGCAATCCGCACGGCGACGTCACGCCCGAGACGCTCGAGCTCGCGCGCTCCACCGACGACGAGAAGCGCTCTCAGCTCGCGCGGCTCGAGGGCTTCCAGACCTCGCACGCCGCCGACGCGGCAGCGATGCTGCAGCGGCTGCGCGCCGCGGTGATCGCGGACGCCAACGTGTTCGAGGTGCTGATGGACGCGGTGCGGGTCTGCTCGCTCGGTCAGATCACGAACGCGCTGTTCGAGGTGGGCGGGCAGTACCGGCGGAACATGTAGGCGCGTCGTCGCGGCGCGCGCAACCCGGGGCCAGAGGCCTCGGGCCCCGGGCCTCTGCTCAGTGAGGCTCCCGCGTGAGCCGCTCGGCGAACGAGATGCCGATCGCCGACAGCACGAAGGTGAAGTGGATCACCGCCACCACGGCGACGATCTGGATGTTCTCCAGGCTCAGTTCGCCGCTCAGATAGGTCTTCAGGGCGTGGACGCCCGAGATGGAGATGATCGCGAAGGCGAGCTTCAGCTTGAGGTTGTAGGTGTTGACATGGTCCAGCCAGTCGGGCTTCTTCATGTCCGTCGAATCGAAGTGCCCGGTGGTGACGAAGAGCGACACGCCCGCCAGCGCCACCACCCAGACCAGCTGCGCGACCATCGTCATGTCCACCAGCTCGAGGACCTTGATGATCAGGTCGATCTTCTCCAGGGAGCCGAACAGCAGGGTCATCGCCAGCTTGTAGGTCTCGAGCACGAACTTGCCGAGGATCCCAAGGATGATCAGCACCAGCCCCACGTAGAAGAAGAGCATGGTGAATCGCATGCCATAGAGCAGCGATCCGACACTGGCCAGCAGCTTTTCCATTCGGTTCCGCACCCGGGGTTCGACGCGATCCGCGGCTGCTCCCGGTCAGCGGGAGGCAAAGCACGCACGGATCGCTTTCGCCGAGAGTAACACCCGAGCGGGAGCCGTCCGATGACTCGCCGGCGACACCCGGCGCCTTCAGGCGGAGGGGGTCAGGCGGCCATCGGCAGCGCCGGCGCCGCAGCGTCCTGCCGCGGCCAGGCGGCGCCGAGCCGCTCGTCGGCACGGCCGGCGGCGCGGAACGCGTCGACGTCGGCCCGAGACCATCCGAGGCCCTCGCGCAGCTGCTCGTCCGACTGCCGCATCAGCTCCACCCGGATCCGGCGCCGGGCGGGATCGAGGCCGGGTCGGGTCAGGCGGGCGACCAGCGCAGAGCGGCGCAGCGGCGCGAATCTGTGCGGCGGTTGTGCAGCGGTGGTGTCCTGCGGGGTCTTCCGAAGTGCTGCCATGGTGTCTCCGTGTGGGCGTGCGTCGTGTCGATCCGATCTCAAGACGTCACGACTGCCTCAGATATCGGTGCGGTTCCCGGGCACTTGAGCGGACCGCGCGCCCGTCCGTCGAGGTCCACCGACCGCCGATCGCGGGCGCACGACGAGGGGGTCTCGATGCACCCGGATCAGGCCTTCGGGAGCGCGTCGCGCCCGGCCGGGCGGCGGTCCGCACCGACCGAACAGGTCGGCACTTGGAATGCACGGCGAAGCGGCCTAGTATCGGTCGATGACCTACCAGCTCATCTATTCGTCGGACTCGTCGATCCCGATGCAGGCC
>CAIUGQ010000368.1 GCA_903898725.1 uncultured Burkholderiales bacterium
ATCAGCCCCCGAGCCCACGCACGAGCACCCGGCGCAGCCGGATCAGGTGGCAGCGGGCTGCGCTCAGCGGCCCGGCATGCCGGGCCTGGATGGAAGCGACCTCGAACTCGTGGCGCGCCCGGACCCGCAGCGGCGCGCTCGACGAGGAGACGCCGCCTTCGCGCATCGCGACGAGGACACGCTCGAGCGTCACCACCGGCACGGGCAGCAGCGCCGCCCGCCACAGCAGGTCGTAGTCGCCGGCGATGCGGAGCCGCGGGTCGAAGCCGCCGAGCCGTTCGAACAGGCCGCGCGGGATGATCGTCGACGGGTGCGGGAAGGCATGGGCGGGCTCGCCGTCGCGCGGCTTGGGCGGCTGGTAACGGTCGATACGGGTCGGCATGCCGTCCGCGTCGATCCGCCGCGTCTCGCCGACCAGGATGGTCTCGGCCGGATCGCCGCCGTCGCGCAGCCGGGCGACGACCGCGTCGACGGCCCCCGGCTCGAGGCGGTCGTCGGCATTGACGAACCAGAGGAAGCGGCCGCGGGCCAGCCGCGCGCCCTTGTTCATCGCGTCGAAGATCCCGGCATCGGGCTCGGACACCCAGGCGGCGACGCTGTCGGAGGCGCGACGGACGAGCTCGACGGTGCCGTCGTCCGAGCCGCCGTCGACGATCACGTGCTCGACGCCGGGACACCGCTGCGCCCCCACGCTCGCCAGCGTGTCCCCGATCGTCGCCGCGGCGTTGAAGCAGACGGTGACGATGCTGAGCAGCGGCTCGCCGCCGGGCTCGCCGGAGCCGACCTCCGGACGGGCACGCACGCCGCCGCCGGTGCCGACGGACCCTGGACTCATGCCGGGCACTCCGGCCGCAGCGCGGACCGGAGGGCCTGCTCGAGCGTGCGCACGCCGTCGGCCCAGTCGAAGCGACGCGCCCGCATCGGCCCTGCCGCCCGCAGCCCGTCGGCGAGCGGGCGGTCATGGACGATCCGCTCGAGTCCGCGGGCGATGTCGGCGGTGGACGACGGGTCGACGAGCAGCGCCGAATCTCCGGCGACCTCGCCGAGCGCCGTCGTGCGCGAGCAGACCACCGGCGTGCCGCAGGCCATCGCCTCGACGGCCGGCAGGCCGAACCCTTCGTACAGCGAGGCGAAGACCAGCGCATCGGCGCCCCGGTACAGCGCGGCGAGCGTCTCGTCGTCGACGCGCCCGGCGAACCGCAGCGACGGGTCGAGCGGGCCGCGCGCCACGGCGCGCGGCGGACCGGAGAACAGCAGGTCGTGGGTGCGCGACAGGCCGGATGCCAGGAAGGCGGACGCGGTCCGAGCCTCGTTCTTGTGGGGGCTGGCATTGCCGACCACCAGCAGATAGGGGCGCTCGAAACGCGCCGCCGGCCCCGCCGGCACGAACGCGCCCGACACGCCGGGCGTCGCCACATGGACCCGCCGCGGATCTAGGCCCCAGGCATCGATGAGCCGCTGGCGCGAGAACGCCGACACGGTGAACACACCGTGCGCCGCATCGCAGCGCCGACGCACCACGGTCCCGTAGTACAGGCGTCGCAGCACGCCGGTGTGCCGCGCCGCGTCGATGTAGCAGAGGTCGTGGACCGTCA
>CAIUGQ010000369.1 GCA_903898725.1 uncultured Burkholderiales bacterium
CGGATCGTGCCCTCGTCGGGCCCGATCGGCGAGGTGGAGCTCGAGGGCCGGCGCCAGCCGCTCGCCGGCATCGCCGGCGACCCGCAGGCGGCGCTCTTCGGGCAGGCCTGCTTCACGCCGGGCATGGCGAAGAACACCTACGGCACCGGCTGCTTCCTGCTGATGAACACCGGCGCGCAGCCGCAGGCCTCCGCCTCGGGGCTGCTGTCCACCGCGGCCTGGACGCTGGCCGGCCCCGACGGCCTGCAGCGGCGCTACGCGCTCGAGGGCAGCGTCTTCGTCGCCGGCGCGATCGTGCAGTGGCTGCGCGACGGGCTGGGCGTGATCGCGCGCGCGGACGAGGTCGAGGCGCTGGCCGCCTCGGTGCCGGACACGGCCGGCGTGCACGTGGTGCCGGCCTTCACCGGGCTGGGCGCACCCTGGTGGGACCCGGAGGCGCGCGGTGCGGTGCTCGGCCTCACCCGAGGCGCCAACCGCGGCCACCTGGCGCGCGCCGCGCTCGAATCGATCGCCTTCCAGAGCGCCGACCTGCTCGTGGCCATGCAGCATGACGCGGCCGAGCCGCTGACCGAACTGCGGGTCGATGGCGGGGCCTCGGCCAACGACCTGCTGATGCAGTTCCAGGCCGATCTGCTCGGCGTGCCGGTGGTGCGTCCACGGGTGCGCGAGACGACCGCGCTCGGTGCCGCCTGCCTCGCGGGCCTCGCAACCGGCTACTGGCCGGACGCCGCAGCGCTCTCGGCTCGCTGGCAGGTCGACCGCCGCTTCGAGCCGACGATGTCCCGCGATGAAGCCGCCGCGCGGATGGCGGGCTGGCACGATGCGGTCTCGCGCGTGCGGAGCGCACGCGAATGAGTGCGGCCGGCACCGTGGCGCCGCGCCCGATGGGCATGGGCGCGGCGGCGACGATGGTGATGCTCTGCGCGATCTGGGCGCTCGGGCAGATCGCGGTCAAGGTCGGCGTGACCGGCATCTCGCCGCTGTGGCAGGCCGGCCTGCGATCGCTCGGCGCAGCGATCGTCCTGGCCGGCTGGATGAGCCTGCGCGGCATCCCGCTGCGGCCCGCGCACGGCATGGTCCCGTGGTCGCTCGCGATCGGCACGGTCTTCGCGCTGGAGTTCGTCTGCCTGTACATCGGCCTGTCCCTGACGACCGCGGCGCGCGGCTCGGTGCTGCTCTACACCGCGCCGTTCTTCGTCGCGCTCGGTGGCCACCGGCTGCTCGCGGACCCGCTGACCCGACCCCGGATCGCGGGCCTCGCGCTGGCCTTCACCGGCGTGGTGGTCGCGCTGTCGGACCATGGCGACGGCGTGTCGCAGGGCGACTGGCTGGGCGACCTGCTGTGCATGGCCGCGGGCATCCTGTGGGCACTCACGACGCTGATCATCAAGGCCACGCCGCTGCGCGCGGAGCCGCCGGAGCGCGCGCTGTTCGTGCAGCTCGCGATCTCGGCGGCGCTGCTGCTCGCCGCCTCGCTCGCGTTCGGCGAGCCGGGCGTCTTCGCCGCCACGCCGATCATCTGGGCCGCCTTCGCCTGGCAGGTGCTGGCGGTGGCGTCGTTCAGCTATCTGGGCTGGTTCGTGATGGTGCAGCGGCATTCGCCGGCGAAGGTCTCGGCCTTCACCTTCCTCACGCCGCTGTTCGGCGTCGCGTTCGCGGCAGTGCTGCTCGGCGAGGCGCTGACGCTGTCGCTGCTGGCCGCGGCGGTGCTGATCGCCGGGGGCATCTGGCTGGTCAACCGTCGCTGAGCCGGCCCGGCCGGGCCCGCGCAGCGGCTGAATCCGAACGGCGCGGTCGGGGCACTCGCGGGCGCGGCCCGGAGCCGCCCCCGCGGCCTGGCGCGCTCAGCGTCCCGTCGGCGGATCCGCGAACACCGGCGCCCGCTTCTGCAGGTTCGCCGCCACCGCCTCGGTCTGGTTGGCGCTGCCCAGCAGCCGGATCTGTTCGTCCGACTCCGCCTGCAGCACCGCGGCCGGGTCGGCCGATTCGGCGAGCTGCAGCAGCCGCTTGCCCGCGCGGATCGCATCGGGGCTGCGACCGGCGATCTCGCGGGCGAGCGCCAGCGCATCGGCGTACGGGTCGGCGCACACGCGGGTCGCGAAGCCCAGCGCCTGCGCCTCGGTGCCGTCGAACACGCGCCCGCTCCAGGTCAGCTCGCGGATGACGTCGGCGCGCGCC
>CAIUGQ010000370.1 GCA_903898725.1 uncultured Burkholderiales bacterium
AAACGCATCACCGCGATCATCAAGCCGTTCAAGCTCGACGAGGTCCGCGAGGCCCTGGCCGAGGTCGGCGTCACCGGCCTGACGGTCACCGAGGTCAAGGGGTTCGGCCGTCAGAAGGGCCACACCGAGCTGTACCGGGGTGCCGAGTACGTGGTCGACTTCCTGCCCAAGGTCAAGGTCGAGGTGGTGGTGCCCGACTCGGCCCTCGACGCCTCGCTCGACGCCATCGTCCGGGCGGCCCGGACCGGGCGCATCGGTGACGGCAAGATCTTCGTGACCGCCGTCGAACAGGTGATCCGGATCCGGACCGGCGAGACCGGCAACGAGGCGATCTGATCCGATGGCCGGCCGGGCGCCCCGCAGCTATGTGCTGGTGCACGGCGCCTGGCACGGAGGCTGGTGCTGGTCCCGGGTCGCCCCCCGGCTGATCGCGGCCGGACACCGGGTCTACGCCCCGTCCCTGACCGGGCTCGGCGACCGCGCCCACCTGTTCTCGGCGCAGGTGTCCCTCGCGACCCACGTCGACGATGTCCTCGGGCTCATCGACGCCGAGGAACTGCACGAGGGGCTCGTGCTGGTCGGCCACAGCTATGGCGGCAACGTCATCACCGGGGTGGCAGACACGCTGCGCGAACGCATCGAACACTGCGTGTACCTCGATGCGGTCGTGCCGCTGCCGGGTTCGACCCGCTGGCGCTGGGCCGACTTCAACACCCCCGAGGACCGGCAGCTGCGGCTGGCCGCGGTCAAGGACCATGGCGCCGGCGTCGCCTTGCCCGCGCCGCCTGCGCAGGCCTTCGGTGTCACCGCGATCGACGACGTGCGCTGGCTGCAGCGCCGCATGCGCCCGATGCCGCTGGGCACCTATCTCGGCGAGATCACGCTGTCCCGCGGCGGCAGCGACGGGCTGCCGCGCACCTACGTCGCGGCGGACAAGCCGCCGTATCGGCCGATGCAGCCGGTCTACGACCGCGTCCGCAGCGACCCGAGCTGGCGGTACCTGACGATCGACACCGGCCACGACATGATGGTCACCGAGCCCGCGGCCCTGGCGAACCTGCTCCTGGACCTCTGAAGAGGCGCCGCGCGCCGCGCAGCAGCCAGGCCGTCAGCAGCACCGCCGCGACCAGGAAGATCGCGAGCAGCCCGAGGAACACCGCCGGATGCGCGAGGGCGAGCCAGCCGCCGCCCAGCACCATCGCGTCCTCGGCGAGCGACAGCCCGAGGTTCGAGAACGGTTCGGGCGAGGTGTTGACCGCGGCCCGGGCGCCGGCCTTCGAGAAGTGCGTGGCGGCGGTCACCGAGCCGCCGAGCAGGGCCGCCGCGAGCGCGATGCCCGCCCCCGAGTCGCCGAAGACCCCGGCGGCCAGCGCCGCGCCTGCCGGAATCCGGACGAAGGTCTGCAGGCCGTCCCAGACCGTGTCGAGAAAGGGCAGCTTGTCGGCGAACAGCTCGACGGCCGCCATGAAGCCGGCGGCGCCGACGACCAGCGGACTGCCGAGCACCGACAGGTGCTCCGGAAGCGGCAGCCAGCCCGCCCAGCCCGCGAGCCCGAGTCCGAACACGACCAGATAGAGCCGCAGACCGGCGCCCCAGGCGAGGGCGCCCGCGAGCGCGAGCTCGGGCAGATGCTGGACGAGGGCTTCCAAGGCGGGCAGTCTCCGGAGGTGGCAGACGACAGCGACGATCCATTGTGCACCGGCTGGCCCGACGTCGAGGTCGGGCACTGGGGGCCGCCCCGGGTGCCGTATCCGGTGCTCGCACCGTATCGGCCGCGACCCGATCTGGCGCGGCTCGGTTCGGTGATGCACGGCCGCCTCGAGGCGCGCGTGCTCGACCCGGATGACGGTGCGCCGGCGGCGCTGCGGGCGAAATGGGCGAGGCTACGCGCGGCACCGGGACGCTGCGTCGCGATCGCCCCCGAGCTGGCCGACGATCCGGTGGCGGTCTGGACCCGGGTGGCCACCGCGGCCTGTGCGCTGGCGGATCGGGAGGCGGGCGGCGCGGGGGAGGGGGCCGCGGCCGATGGCCCGCTGCTGCGCGTCGGGGATGCGCTGCATGCGACCGTGGCCGGGTGGGCGATGCCGGCCGATCCGCACACCCCGTTCTCGCTGCGCGCGCTGCGGGCCGATGCTGAGCCGGTCCTGCGCTGGATCGCCTCGCGGCCGCCTGCCGAGCAGCCGCTGCACGCGCTCGCGCTCGCGCTCCAGGAGGATCTCGCGTGGATCGAGGCGGACCTGCCCGGGGCCGCCGCCCGGACGGCGCTGCTGCACGTGTGCTGGCCGAGCGGCTGGGATCCTGCGGCCAAGATCGGGATGGACTTCGCGGCGGTGCACGCACCGGTCGCGGATGCCGACCTGCTGCGGGCCTCGGCCCGTCCGCTGTCGCGCGCACTGCTGACGCAGGGGCCCTTCGTGCGCTTCGTGTGGACGGTCGCGCCCGACGGCTCGCGCGCCCGGCATCCGTCCGACGGGCCGCGGCCACCCGATGCGGCCCCCTGGTTCCGCTGCGAACGGCAGGTCAGCGTGCCGGTGCCGGTGCCGGTCGGCTCGGGTGGGCTCGCCCTGTTCCTGATCCGGCTTCATCTCGCGCCGGTGGCGAGCGTCGCCGACACACCCGAGCGCCATGCCGTGCTGCGCGAGGCGCTCGCCTCGATGACGGCGGCGACGCGGCGCTACAAGGGGCTGACGGAGGACGACGGCCGCTGGCGGCCCTGGCTGGACACAGCGGCCCTCGAAGGGCGGGTCCGCGGACCGGACGACCCCGCCTGAGTCCCGGACTCAGCCCCGGCGCCGCCGCGCGGCGGGCGAGGGCGCGGGCTTGAGCAGCGCCACGAGCGCACCGCTGCCGCCGTCGTTCGGCCCGGCCTGGCAGAACGCCAGCACCTCGGCGCGCTGGGTCAGCCACTTCAGCACCTTGCCCTTGAGCACCGGTTCCTTGTTCACCGAGCCCAGGCCCTTGCCGTGGACGATCCGGACGCAGCGGATCTCGCGCTTGATGCACTCGGCGAGAAAGACGACCAGCGCCTCGCGCGCCTCGTCGACGCGCAGGCCGTGCAGGTCGAGCTGCTTCTGGATCACCCAGTCGCCGCGCCGCAGGCGACGCGGCACGTCCGGGCCGACCCCGTCGCGACGGTAGGACAGGTCGCCGTCGGTATCGAGCAGCCGCTCGATGTCGATCTCGTCGGAGATCGATTCGGCCAGCGCCGAGGACTCGTCGAGCTCGAACTGGCGCGCCACCGGCGGCACCGGCAGCGGCGCCGGGTCGACCCGCCCGGTCGGGCGCAGCGGTGCGGCATCGCCGACCGCTGCCCTGAACACATTGCGTTCGCGCTCGAGGCGCGCCTGCTCGGCACGGGCACGGGCCTCGGCCTCGGCACGCTCGCGCGCCTGATCACGCAGCGCGTCGCGCAGATCGCCCAGGGCGGCGAGCGAGCCGCGCGCGGGCGGCTTCGCCATGCTCAGGCAACCCCGTCCTGTGCCTCCAGCCAGCGCTGCGCATCGAGCGCGGCCATGCAGCCGGTACCGGCGCTGGTGATCGCCTGGCGGTAGACATGGTCCTGGACGTCGCCGGCCGCGAACACGCCTTCGACGCTGGTCATCGTCGCGAGACCCTGCAGTCCGCTGCGGGTGACGATGTAGCCGTTGGCCATCTCGACCTGGCCCTCGAAGATCTTGGTGTTCGGCTCGTGGCCGATGGCCACGAACACGCCGTGCAGCGGGATCGGGTCGACCACGCCGGAGCGCACGTCGCGCACCTTCATGCCGGTCACGCCCGAGCCGTCGCCGACGACCTCCTCGAGCACGCTGTGCCAGCGCAGCGCGACCTTGCCCGACTCGACCTTGGCCATCAGCTTGTCGATCAGGATCGCTTCGGCACGAAAGCGGTCGCGGCGGTGCACCACCGTGACCTTGCTCGCGATGTTCGACAGGTAGAGCGCCTCCTCGACCGCGGTGTTGCCGCCGCCGATCACCGCGACCTCCTGGTTCCGGTAGAAGAACCCGTCGCAGGTGGCGCAGCCCGAGACCCCCTTGCCCATGAACGCCTGCTCGGACGGCAGCCCGAGGTACTTGGCCGAAGCGCCCGTCGCGATCACCAGCGCATCGCACGTATAGCTGCCCGAATCGCCCGTCAGCCGGAAGGGACGAGACGAGAGGTCGACCGTATGGATATGGTCGAACACGAACTCGGTGTCGAACCGCTCGGCATGCGCATGGAAGCGCTGCATGAGCTCCGGCCCTTGGACTCCAGACGCGTCGGCGGGCCAGTTGTCGACGTCGGTCGTGGTCATCAGCTGCCCGCCCTGGGCGACGCCGGTGACCAGGACCGGCTTCAGGTTGGCTCGGGCGGCGTAGACCGCGGCGGTGTAGCCGGCGGGGCCGGAGCCCAGGATCAGGAGCCGGGCATGTTTGGCGGCGCTCATCGGGTCCTCTGAACGTTGCGAATCAGTAGTAAAAACATGGGGTTGGCGGAGTCACTTCGACCAATTCCTTTGAAATCGGCCGCACTTGGTGCAAAATGATACGCGCACCGGGTGTCGAGGCCATGGTCTCGGTTTCCTGATGAGGTGAGTATGGCGCACGAAGAGAACAAGGCATTCCTGCGGCGGGTCCCGCTGCTGGCCAGTCTGAGCGAGTCGCAGCTCGACGCGCTCGCGGCGGGCAGCGTCAGGCGTGCCTTTCCGAAGGGTCGCACGATCGTCGCGGAAGGCGAGCCGTCGCAGTCGCTGTACATCCTCCTGTCGGGACGCGCGAAGGTGCAGCGTTCGGATTCGGACGGCAAGGAGGTCATCCTGGCCGTGCTGGGCTCGGGCGAATGCTTCGGCGAGATGTCGCTGATCGACGACGCACCGAGGTCGGCGAGCGTGATCACCCTGGAGTCCTGCGACTTCATGGCGATCAACAAGGACAGTTTCAAGGCCATGCTGGCGCAGAGCCACGACATGTCCGTGAAGATCATGAAGGGGCTGGTCAAGCGGCTCCGCGAGGCGGACAAGAAGATCGAGACGCTCGCGCTGCTCGACGTCTACGGCCGTGTCGCACGGGTGCTGCTGGACTTCTCCGAGCAGGTCGGCGGCGAGCGCGTGGTGAAGAGCAAGCTGCCGCGCCAGGAGATCGCCAAGATGATCGGAGCGTCGCGGGAGATGGTCTCGCGCGTGATGAAGGGCCTCGAGGTGGACGGCTACATCGTGCCGGCCCCCGAGGGAAGGCTGGTTCTGCGAGAGAAGCTGAGCTCGTACCTGCACTGACCGGGGCGCCGCGAGGCGGCCGGGCAGCGGGGATGTTGCAGTAAAGGATCCGATGGCCCGTGCTTCCACGCTGGGCGCCGCGGCAAGCCGCGGCGGCCCGCCCCGTGCGTCCCTGTTGTCCGACCGCGCGCTGGTGCTCCTGCGCGAGGCCCGCTGGCTGCTGCTGTGCACGCTGGCGCTGTTCGTCGCGCTGATCCTGCTCAGCTACGACCGTGCCGATCCCGGCTGGTCGCATGCGGCGGCGGTCCGCGACATCCACAACCTCGGCGGCCGGGTCGGCGCCTGGATCGCCGACCTGCTGCTCTACCTGTTCGGCGTGTCCGCCTACCTGTGGGCGGCCTTCCTGCTGCTCAGGGTCGTCTCCGGCTATCGCCTCCTGCACCAGCGCCGCGTCGCCGGGCGCCGCGAGGCGCTCGACGAGCCGCCCTTCGGCTGGGACCGGTGGCTCGGCTTCGGAATGCTGTTCGCGGGGTGCGTGGCGCTCGAATCCTCGCGGCTCGCGGGCCTGCCGGTCGCGCTGCCGCTGGCGCCGGGCGGGCTGCTCGGGCAGATCGTCGCCCAGCCGATGCTCACGCACCTGGGCGCCGTCGGCGGCACCCTGCTGATGCTGCTGATGACCGCGGTCGGCTTCTCGCTGGCCACCGGCCTGTCGTGGTTGAGCATCTTCGAGACGGTGGGCGCGACCCTGGAGTCGGGCGTCGAGTTCCTGCGGTCGCGCTGGGAGGCGCGTCGCGACCGGCGGGTCGGCGAGGTCGCCACGCGGGTGCGCAAGGAGACCGTCGCGGTCAAGCGCAAGATCCTCGCGGTCGATCCCGAGCCGGTGCGCATCGAGGCGCCCGCACCGCCCGTCGAGCGCTCCGAGCGCGCGCAGCGCGAGCGCCAGAAGCCCCTGTTCGTCGACCTGCCGGCCGATACCGAGCTGCCGCCGCTGGCGCTGCTCGATGCGCCGCCCGAGTCCCACGACACCGTGTCGCCCGAGACGCTCGAGTACACCTCGCGGCTGATCGAGAAGAAGCTGTCCGACTTCGGCGTGTCGGCGAACGTGGTCGCGGCCTACCCGGGTCCGGTGATCACGCGCTACGAGATCGAGCCGGCCACGGGCATCAAGGGCTCGATGATCGTCAACCTGTCGAAGGACCTGGCGCGCGCGCTGTCGCTGGTCTCGATCCGGGTGGTCGAGACGATTCCCGGCAAGAGCCTGATGGGGCTGGAACTGCCGAACGCACGGCGTCAGTCGGTGCGGCTCTCGGAGGTGCTGGCCTCGCAGGTGTTCGCCGATTCGGCCTCGCCGGTCACGCTGGCGCTCGGGCACGACATCGCGGGCCGCCCGCTGGTCGCCGATCTCGCCAAGATGCCGCACCTGCTGGTCGCCGGCACCACCGGCTCGGGCAAGTCGGTCGGCATCAACGCGATGCTGCTGTCGCTGCTCTACAAGTCGGATCCGACGCAGGTCCGGCTGATCCTCATCGACCCGAAGATGCTCGAGATGAGCACCTACGAGGGCATCCCGCACCTGCTGGCGCCGGTGGTCACCGACATGCGCCAGGCCGGCCATGCGCTCAACTGGTGTGTCGCCGAGATGGAGCGGCGCTACCGGCTGATGAGCAAGCTCGGCGTGCGCAACCTGTCGGGCTACAACGCCAAGATCGCCGAGGCGCACAAGCGCGACGAGACGATCCCGAACCCGTTCTCGCTGACGCCGGACGCGCCCGAGCCGCTCGACAAGCTGCCGACCATCGTGGTGGTGATCGACGAGCTGGCCGACCTGATGATGGTCGTCGGCAAGAAGATCGAGGAGCTGATCGCGCGACTCGCGCAGAAGGCCCGCGCGGCCGGCATCCACCTGATCCTCGCGACGCAGCGGCCCTCGGTCGACGTGATCACCGGCCTGATCAAGGCGAACATCCCGACCCGGATCGCCTTCCAGGTGTCCTCGAAGATCGACTCGCGGACCATCCTCGACCAGATGGGGGCCGAGGCGCTGCTGGGGCAGGGCGACATGCTGTACATGTCGTCGGGCAACGGGCTGCCGGTCCGCGTGCACGGCGCCTTCGTCGCCGACGACGAGGTGCATCGCGTCGTCGCCCACTGGAAGGAGCGAGGCGGCGAGCCGGACTACATCGACGGCATCCTGGAGGGTGGCGTCGCGGGCGACGCGGTCGACACCGGGAGTGCGGTCGGGTTCGGCGGGCTGCAGGCCACGCTGCAGGAGGCCGGCGTCGACGGCGAGGCCGATGCGCTGTACGACCAGGCGGTCGCGGTCGTGCTGCAGCACAAGCGGGCCTCGATCTCGCTGGTGCAGCGCCACCTGCGGATCGGCTACAACCGGGCTGCGCGGCTGCTCGAGCAGATGGAGAAGTCCGGCGTCGTATCGGCGATGGCGACCAACGGCAACCGCGACATCATCGTGCCGCGGCGTGACGACGACTGAGGCCGCTCGGGGTCGGCGCGCCGGGTGCGCTACCATCGGCGCCACCATGACCGCCTCCATCGCCCCCCCGCGTCGCCCGATCCGCTCGGCGCTCCTGGGTGCCGTCGCCGCCGCCGTGATGGCGCTCGCCACGGCGCCGGGCGCCGCGTCGGCGGCTGCCATCGACCAGCTTCGCGAGTTCGCCAGCGGCACCAAGACCGCCCGTGGCGCCTTCACCCAGCAGCAGGTGCGCAGCAGCGGCCGCAGCGGCGAGAACGCATCCGGCACCTTCGCGTTCTCCCGGCCCGGGCGCTTCCGCTGGGAGGTGGCCGTCCCGTACGAGCAGCTGATCGTCACCGAC
>CAIUGQ010000371.1 GCA_903898725.1 uncultured Burkholderiales bacterium
CGCAGCCGCGCCTCGGCCGCACGCACCGACGCCTCGGCCCGGTCCCGCTCGTCACGCAGGCGCGCCCAGTCGCGCGGGCGCAGGCCGGCGGCGCGCGCGGCTTCGGTGCCCGCGGCGAGCTCCGCGAGCGCGAGGTTCAGCCGTGGCACGCGACCGTTGGGCAGGAACAGCGCATCGGCCTCGGCCTTGAGCGCCGCGGCCACCGCACGCAGACGCGGCACGCCGCCGGCGGCCTCGAACAGCGTCGCGCCCAGCTCGCTGCCCGAATCGAGGAGCGTGCGCCCGCCCAGACGCAGCTGATCGCTGCCCAGCGCGTGCATCGCGGCGAAGCGGGCGGCATCCACGCCACCGAGCAGGCCGTCGATCACCGCCTGCTCGACGGTGCGATCGGGCCGTTCCTCACCGCTCTCGGGATCGAACTCGAAGAGCGTGCGCTGCGTGCCCTTGCGCCGCATCAGGGCGAGGCGTCGCCCGCCGTCCTCCACCACCGCCCCGACGCGCAGCGCCGCGTAGTCGCGTCCAAAGGCATCCTCGGTGCGCGATGCGAAGCCGAACAGCAGCGCTCCGATCGCGCGCAGCGCCGTGCTCTTGCCGCGCTCGTTCGGTCCGTGGACGATCTGCAGGCCCGCACGCGGCGCGTCGAGGTCGAGCACGGCGCGCTCGAACGGCCCGTAGGCCCGCAGGTGGAGCGACGCGAGTCTCATCGCGCGGCCTGCGCCAGCCGCTCGAGCAGCAACGCCTCGGCCTCGCCGAGGAGCGCCTCGAGCGCGGCCGGATCGTCGAGCCCGATCGACTGCGGGCCGCCGCGCAGCGCCGGCGGCAGCTTCGCGGACAGTTCGCGCAGCGAGCCGTCGGCGAACGCGCGGAGCCGCGCCGGATCGGCACGCAGCTCGGCAGCCAGCCCGAGGCAGTCCGACAGCGGGTCGTCCGGCCCGGGCCGCAGCGCACCGGCCGGAGCACGGCAGCGCATCTGCACCTTCTCGACCCAGGCGCGCCCGCCCGAGACCGCGTCGGCGATCGAGCACAGCTCGGCGCGTGCGGTGTCCGGCTCGGCGGACAGCCAGCGGTGCAGCGGCCCCTCGCCTTCGAGCCGCAGCCGCCAGGCCGAGAGCCGGCCGCCCGCAGCCTCGTGGGCGGCGCGCATCGGGCGCTCCACGCTGCGCCTGAAGTCGGCGATGTCGGCCAGCCCGTCGATGGGCAGCGCGATGACCGCCCATCGCAGCACGTCGAGCTCGACCGGTTCGGCGCGCAGCTCGTCCCCGGTCACCTCGACCAGCTCGCACCCCTTCGGACCGGTCTCGCCGGCGTGCCGCCCCTGCGGGTTGCCGCAGTAGACGATCCGCGGACCGTGCGCCTGGAGCACCTCGCGCGCATGGACGTGGCCGAGCGCCCAGTAGTCGTAGCCCTGACCGCGCAGGGTGTCGAGCGAGGTGGGCGCGTACGGGTCGTGCGCCGCGTAGCCCGCGAGGCTGGTGTGCAGCACGCCGACGTTGAACCAGCCGGGCACCGGCTCGGGGTAGGCGGCGGCCAGGTCCTCGGGCACCGCCCGGTCGGCGAAGCTGCGGCCGTGCAGCGCCACCCTCAGCGCGTCGATCCGGAAGGTGGCGGCCCGCCCGGTCGGGAACTCGTGGACGTTGGCGGGCAGCACCAGCGTGCGGGTGATCTCGCTGGCCGCGTCGTGGTTGCCCTTCTTCAGGTAGACGGGAATCCCGGCGCGTTCGAGCCGGCGCATCTGCGCATTGAAGAACAGCCCAGTGTTCATGTCGCGCCAGTCGCCGTCGAAGACGTCGCCGACGATGACGACGAAGTCGACCTCTCGCGAGACCGCCAGGTCCACGAGGTTGGACAGCGCCTCGCGGGTGGCACCACGCAGCGCATCCACCGGCGCGCCGGGATAGCGTTCGAGCCCGTCGAGCGGGCTGTCGACATGCAGGTCGGAGCAGTGGATGAACTTCACGCGGGGATCGGACGGGGGTGGGGGGAGTGGACGGGGGGGACGGCGGTGGATGGGTGGACGGCGTTGGGCCGGCCCGGATTGCGAAACCCATCATGCCACGGCGGTGGCTCACTCGATGAGCCACCCTGATCCGAGCATCGGTCACGGGCGTCGGCGATACTGCGGTCCCTGCCCGCCCGAGTCGCCCATGGACGTCCGGACCCTGATGCAGCACCTCGGCCACGGCGTCTTCAGCGTCGACGCCGGCTACGTGCGACCGCGCTTCGATGCGGTCCACCTCGTCGTCGAGAGCGATCGCGCCGCGGTGATCGACACCGGCACCCGTGACGCGGTGCCGCGCACGCTCGCCGCGCTGCAGGCGCTCGGCATCGCGCCCGCGCAGGTCGACTGGGTGGTGCTGACCCATGTCCACCTCGACCACGCCGGCGGCGCCGGACACCTGATGCGCAGCCTGCCCGCGGCACGGCTCGCGGTGCATCCGCGCGGCGTGGCGCACATGACGGACCCTGCCCGGCTGTGGGCGGGCACCGTGGCCGTCTATGGCCGGGAGGAGGCCGAGGCCACCTACGGCGAGCCGGTGCCGGTCGATCCGGGCCGGATCGAGCCGCTGCCCGACGGCGCGACGCTGCGCCTGGCCGGTCGCACCTTCGAGGCCCTGGACGCCCCCGGCCACGCCCGGCACCACGTCGCGATCCGCGACGACGCGACCGGCCACGTCTTCACCGGCGACACCTTCGGCATCTCGTACCGCGAGCTCGACGTCGACGGCCGGGCCTTCGCGTTTCCGTCGTCGACGCCGGTCCAGTTCGACCCTGACGCGCTGCGCGCCACGATCCGGCGGATCCTGGCGCTGCGGCCGGAGGCGGTCTGCCTGACCCACTGGTCGAAGGTCGAGGACGTGCCACGGCTCGGCGCCGGGCTGCTGCGCATGGTCGACCGCTACGAGGCCCTCGGACTGGCGTCGCTCGCCGCCGAGGGCGCGGATCCGGCGCGGCTGCTGCCGGCGCTCGAGCGCGGCATGGACACGCTGCTGCTCGAGGAGGCGGCCGCCCACGGCAGCCCGCTGGCACCCGCCGAACTGCGGCGGCTGCTCGACCTCGACATCCGACTCAACGCGGCCGGGCTGATGTCCTGGCTGCACGCGCGCCGCAGCGCGCCGGGAGACACGACACGATGACCACACCCGCCCACGGGTTCTCGGACGACGAACTGCTGCGCTGGGTCGAGGGTCGGCTCGATGCCGCGCGCACTGCGGCCCTGGAGGCCGCGATGCGCGAGGACCCGGGGCTGGCCGCGGCGATGGGTGCCTGGCGCGCCCACCAGGAGGCCC
>CAIUGQ010000372.1 GCA_903898725.1 uncultured Burkholderiales bacterium
GGCAGGACGAGCAGCCCGGCGTGCGGCGCGAGCCGGGCCGATGCCACGGTGCCGATGCGGCCGTCATCCCAGACCCAGAGGCCGCCGCGTGCGGTCCGTGCGGCGATGCGACCGTGTCCTGTGGCGATGCGCGACGCAGGATCGATCCCGCTCGCCAGGCGCCTCGGTGGCGGCCCGTCGGGCGACAGGGCCCACAGGGACCCGCTCGCATCGAGGCCCAGCAGGCCGGTCGGCCCGCCGGGATGGATGCGGCGCATGGGTTCGGCGGATGCCGCGGCGCGTGCCCGCCAGAGGGCGGGCGCGGCGAGTGCGCCGGCGGGGGCAACGGTGGCGGCCCATGCGCCGCACATCGCCTTCAGCGTGCGGCGGCGCAACCGAAGCGTGCCGAGCATCCGCACGGCCGGCGCGCTCACACCGGGCCGGCGTACTCGCCGCGGGCCGGGTAGTTCTTGGCCAGCGCGAAGTCCAGTGCCGCCAGCAGCTCGTCGAAATGCGGCCGCGCGAAGGGCATGGTCTGCACCGCGCCGTAGTACAGCGTGCCGTCGGGCCGAACGATGAAGACGCCGGGTTCGGAGAACAGGGCCGGTTCTTCGATGCCGGCAGACGTGGTGCCGCGCGAGGTGCTGATGTACAGGCCCCAGGCCCGCGCCTGGGCCAGGTCGAGGTCGTAGCCGACCCGCAACGCCGGTACACGAAGCTTGTCGGCCATCGCCTGCGCCCGCTCCCGGGTGTCGCTGGACAGGGCGATCAGCTTCACGCCGCGCTGCTCGAACTCGGCGTGCAGCCGACCGAGCTCCAGCAGGTACTTCAGGCAGATCGGGCAGTGCAGGCCGCGGTAGACGACCACGATCGTGAAGTTCGGGGCGGCGTCGTCGGCAAGGGTGAACTGCCCGTGATCCAGGGTGGGCACGCTCAGGGCCGGTACGGGCTGGCGCGGCATCAGGGCCGAAGGCGACGCGGGGGGCGCGAGGGGTGTGCTCATGGTCGTGCTCGAGTGGCGATGGGTGGGGGGCGTCGACCGCTGGTGCCGGGGCCGGTTCTGGTCGGAGTCGGTCACGGCATCGCTGCACGTCGCTGCCGTCACCATACCTCCCGTCGCAATCGGCAAAACGCCCTTACCGTCCCCCGGTCCTTTCCGGAATGCCTCGCCCTCGGGCGGACGCCGGGTGCGCCGCAGCATCGGTGCATCATCCTCGAACTCTGCCCCACCCACCGGACGCTGCCCGATGACCGATCCCACCCCCCGTGTCACCTCCCACGTCGACGGCGCCATCGGCTGGATCGTCTTCGACAGCCCGCGCCGTCACAACGCGATGTCGGTCGGCATGTGGGAGGCCCTGCCCGCGGCGGTGGCCGCACTCGAGGCCGATCCGGCGGTTCGGGTGGTGGTGCTGCGCGGCGCCGGCGACCAGGCCTTCGTGTCGGGCGCCGACATCTCGCAGTTCGACGACGTCCGCGATTCGGTGGAGGCCAACGAGCGCTACGAGGCGATCGGCGACGCGGGCATGGCCCGGGTCGCGGCCTGCACGAAGCCCACCATCGCGATGCTGCAGGGCTGGTGCCTGGGCGGCGGCGTGGCCATCGCGCTGAACTGCGACCTGCGCATCGCCGACGAGTCGATGCGCTTCGGCGTGCCGGCGGCGCGGCTGGGCATCGGCTACCGCTGGCGCGGCATCAAGAAGCTGGTGGACACGGTGGGCGCGCCCAACGCGCGCGAGATCTTCCTGACGGCGCGGCGCTTCGATGCGGCGACCGCCCTGCGCATGGGCTTCCTGAACCGGCTGGTCGCGCGCGGCGAGCTCGAGGCGGCGGTGCGCGCGGAGTGCGAGGTGATCGCGGCGAACGCGCCGATGACGATGGCGGCGGTCAAGCTCGCCATCGACGAGATCCTGTGCGCCAGCCCGCACCTGGACGCGGCGAAGATGGAGGCGGCGACGCGCGGCGTCTTCGCGAGCCAGGACTTCATCGAGGGGCGGCGCGCCTTCATGGAGAAGCGCCCGCCGCAGTTCAAGGGGCGCTGAGCCCAGGCTTGGCCGATGATCCAGCCGATGCCGGGCCGACACTGAATCGCGATCCAACGACGATCGGGCGGTCGACGAGCCGCCCGCGCCGCACACACGAGGAGACGAGGACATGGGCACGACCCGACGCGATGCACTGAGGATGGCGGGCGCAGGCGCCGCCGCCTGGACGCTGGCCGGCCACGCCGGCGCGGCCGGCTTCCCGGACAAGCCGGTGAAGCTGATCGTCCCGTATCCGGCGGGGGGCGGCGCGGACACCTGGTCGCGCATCATCGCGGGCCGGCTGGAGAAGGTGCTCGGGCAGCCGGTGATCTTCGACTACCGACCGGGCGGCAGCACCACGATCGGTGCCGACGCCACCGCGCGCTCGCCGGCCGACGGCTACACGATCCACCTCTACGACAGCACGGCCTTCGCGTATGTGCCGAACATGCGCCGGGTCACCTACGACCCGGTCAAATCGTTCGTGCCGCTCGCCTACCTCGGCGTGCTGCCCTTCGTGGTGGTCGCGCATCCGTCGGTGCCGGTCAAGACCATCCCGGAGCTGATCGCCTACGCGAAGGCCAACCCGGGCAAGCTGAGCTGCGCGAGCGCGGGCGTGGGCTCGCCGCACCACCTGATCGCGGAGATCTTCAAGATCCGCAACGGCATCACGATGAACCACGTGCCGTACAAGGGCGCGGCGCAGTACATCGCGGACCTGGTGGGCGGGCAGGTGGACCTGGCGGTCTCCACGGTGGGGCCGGCGGTGCAGCACGTGCAGGCCGGACGGCTGCGGGCGCTGGGCGTCTCGACCATCAAGCGTTCGGTGGCGCTGCCGGACGTGCCCACCATCGCGGAGCAGGGCGTCGA
>CAIUGQ010000373.1 GCA_903898725.1 uncultured Burkholderiales bacterium
CAGATGATCGTCACCGACCGCGAGCGGCCGCCCTCGAACGACCAGTGGCACACCGACCTCACCTGGCAGGCCCGCCCGCCGATGGGCACCGACATCCAGATCACCGAGACGCCGCCCTTCGGCGGCAACACCTGCTGGCTGAGCACCAGCAAGGCCTTCGCCGCGCTGTCGCCCGGCATGCAGGCCTACCTCGAGGGGCTCACCGCGACCCACACCTGGGAGGTCAGCGGATTCCGCGATGCGCTGGGGCAGCGTGGCGACGAGGCGCTCGTCAACGCGATCCGGCACTACAAGCCGGTCTCGCATCCGGTCGTGCTGGTGCACCCCGACTCGGGCCGTCGCTGCCTGTACGTCAACGACTCGTTCACCAAATGCCTCGACGGCATCGACAAGCGCGAGAGCCGCGCGATGCTCGCGTTCCTGTCGAGCTGGATCCGGCGTCCCGAGTTCACCGTGCAGCACGAATGGCAGGCGCACGGGCTGGCGGTCTGGGACAACCGCTCGACGCAGCACTACGCCAACGCCGACTACTGGCCCCATCGGCGCGTGAACCACCGCGTGACCTTCGACGTGCCGGGGACGGCGCAGCCGCACGCGAACGTCAACGCCACGGTGCTGCAGGGCGCGACGCTGCGGGGCTGAAGGGCGGCTGAAAGGCGGCTGAAACGCGACTGAAACGCGGCTCGGGCGACGGTCGCCGCGCGGCGCCCGCTACCCGTCGGTCGACAGCGCCCGATCGCAGTGATGGGGCGTGATCAGCGTCCCGTCGCCGTTGGCCACCGCCTCGATGCCGATCTGCGGGGCGCTGGTGACGACGCTGCCGAAGATCGTCGCGAACGCCACGTCGGCAGCGTCGCGACCCGTGCCGAAGCGCACGAAGCCCATCGGTATCGCCGTGCCCGACGGGTCGAAGAGGTACCAGCGGTGTCCGAGGTAGACCTCCACGTAGGCGTGGAAGTCGGACGGGCCGAGCGCCGGGTCGGCGCCGTAGTCGATGCCGGTCGTGAACCGCGCCGGGATGTTGAGCGCGCGGCACAGCGCGATCATCAGGTGCGCGAAGTCGCGGCAGACGCCGACCGTGCCGAGCAGCGTGTCGACGGCCGAGGTGTTCGACGTCGACGAGTTGGGCGTGAAGCTCGTGTGGGCCAGGACCCAGTCGCGGATCGCCTGCACCCGTCCGTAGCCCTGGCGCAGCTGTCCGAACTCGCGCATCGCGAAGCGCAGCAGCCGGTCGGACTGGCAGTAGCGGCTCGGGTAGATGTAGCCCAGCACGTGCAGCGGCAGGCCCGCGATCGGGATCTCGGGAATGTCGCGCGGCTCGCCCGCGTGGTGCTGCAGGTCGATGGTCGCGTCGTACGACACCCGCAGCGGGCCCGGCCGCGCCTGGATGCGCAGATAGCGGTTGCCCGTCGTCGGATCGGCCTCCACCCGCGGCTGCAGCGGCTGGCTCAGGTCGAGGGATTCGGCCAGCACGCGCTGGCGCTGGGTGTGCGCGGCATGGATGTTGAAGACGAAGTCGCAGCCGGGCTCCGCGACCTCGTAGTCGAGCGCGAGGCGGATGTTCAGGCGGATCATGGTCGAGGGCGTCCGTCGGAGGAGGATCGCCGTGACGCTACACGGGACGCGTGCGCGGCGATGCCGGTGCACAGGCCGACCTGGGGGTGCGAATCGTCGGGTTCGGAGCGTTCGCGCCGGCGCACGTCCGGCACGAACGGAGTCCGGCACGAATGGAAAGGGCGGGCCGTCTTCACGGTCCGCCCTTCGGGTGCCCCGACGCCATCGCGTCGATCTCGTCGGGAGCGTGTTCTGGTGGCCAAGGGCGGAATCGAACCACCGACACGCGGATTTTCAATCCGCTGCTCTACCAACTGAGCTACTTGGCCGTGCCGTCTCGTCGACAGCGGCCCGGCTGAACCAGGCAAGGCCGCGCAGTATATCGGATGAAGCCGGAGCGGACAAACCGCCTGCAGGGCCGCTGTCCGCGCCGCCTATAATCGGTCGATGTCTGCAGCAGATGCTTCCTTCGACGTCGTCGTGGTCGGCCGCGGTGCGGTCGGCGCGGCCGCGGCGCTCGGCGTGGCCCAGAGCGGGCTGCGCGTGGGCTGGGTCGGCCCGGCTGCGCGGTCCTCGGTCCTCGATCCGGACGGCGGCACGCCCGGTGAGGCCTGGGACTCGCGCGTCTTCGCGTTGTCGCCTGGTACCCGCGAGCTGCTTCGCGCGCTCCGCATCTGGGACGCGATGCCCGCGGCCCGCATCGCGCCCGTCTACGACATGCGCGTCTACGGCGGCGCCGAGGCCGATGCCCCCGAGCTGCATCTCGATGCCTACAGCGGCCGCGTCGACGCGCTCGCCTGGATCGTCGAGAACCGTACGCTCGTGCGCACGCTCGATGCGGCGCTGGGCTTCGCCGGGGTCGCCTCGATCGACGATGCCGTGACCGCGATGCGGGTCGACGAGGGCCCGCATGGCCGGGCGGTCCTCGACCTGGCCTCGGGCCGGAGCCTCGCGGCGAAGCTGGTGGTGGCCGCCGACGGCGCCGACTCGACGCTGCGCACGCTCGCCGGCATCGAGCCCCGCGTGCGCGACTACGGGCAGCGCGGCGTCGTCGCGAACTTCGACACCTCGCTGCCGCACGGGGACACGGCGTTCCAGTGGCTCGGCGAGCAGCTCGGCATCCTCGCCCTGCTGCCGCTGCCCGCCGCCTCGCCGGAACGAGGGCGCACGAGCATGGTCTGGTCCGCGCCCGACGCGCTGGCCGACGAGTTGCTCGCGCTCACGCCCGATGCGCTCGCCGAGCGTGTCGCCGAGGCGACCCACCGCACCCTCGGCGTCATGACGACGATCACGCCCGCGCAGTCGTTCGCGCTGCGACTCATCCGGGTCCCGCGCCTGATCGCCCCGCGCATGGTGCTGGTGGGCGACGCGGCCCACGCGATGCATCCGCTGGCCGGCCAGGGCATGAACGTGGGCTTCGGCGACGTTGCCGTGCTGCTCGACGTGCTGCGCGGCCGCGAGCCCTACCGCGAGCTCGGCGACCCGCTGCTGTGGCGGCGCTACGAGCGCGCGCGCCGCGAGGCGGTGTCGCTGATGCAGGACGCCACCGACGGGATCAAGCGCGCGTTCGGTCCCCTTCCCGCTCCGCTCGTCGGACTGCGCGACCTGGGCTGGCGCGCCGTGGCAAGGTCCGACTGGATCCGGCGCCGGATGATCGCGCAGGCTGCCCGATGACCGCTGCCCCAACCGAGGGACCCGCCGACCGCGACCGTCCCGCACGAGGAACACAGATGCTCCCGACCCTTTCGACGCGCCTGCGTCGCGCCGTCACGGCCGCGTTCGCGGCGGCTCTCGTTGCCGGCGCGCCGGCCCTCGCCAGCGCCCAGGGCACGGCCCC
>CAIUGQ010000374.1 GCA_903898725.1 uncultured Burkholderiales bacterium
ATCCGGTACGAGCAGCCCTCGGGCGGCAGGTAGAAGTCGACGATCTCCGGAAACTGCTTGCGCAGGATCGGGACGAACACCTCGTTGAGCGCCACGCCCAGGATGGCCGGCTCGTCGGGCGGCTTGCCGGTGTAGGTGGAGTGGTAGATCGCGTTGTGGCGCAGCGTGATCCGGTCGATCGCGAACACCGGGAACCAGTCCTGCTCGTTGTAGTAGCCGGTGTGGTCGCCGTACGGCCCCTCGAGCGCCATCTCCCAGCCGTTGAGCGCCGCCGCCGGCGGCTCGCCCGTCCAGCCCAGGCGCCGCCCGTGCTCGCGCGTCGCACGCCCGTCGGGGTCGGGGCGGATCGACCCTTCCAGCACGATTTCAGCGGTCGCCGGCACGCGCAGCTCGCTGCCCAGGCACTTGACGAGCTCGGTCTTCGCTCCGCGCAGCAGCCCGGCGAACTGATACTCGGAGAGGGTGTCGGGCACCGGCGTGACGGCGCCGAGGATGGTCGCCGGGTCGCAACCGAGCACCACCGCGATGGGGAAGGGCACGCCGGGATGCGCCGCCGCGTGTTCGCGGAAGTCGAGCGCGCCGCCGCGGTGGGCCAGCCAGCGCATGATCGTCCGGTCGCGTCCGATCACCTGTTGCCGGTAGATGCCCAGGTTCTGCCGGGTCTTGGCGGGCCCGCGCGTGACGACCAGGCCCCATGTGATCAGCGGCGCGACGTCGCCCGGCCAGCAGGTCTGCACCGGCAGGCGCCCGAGGTCGAGGTCCGATCCTTCCCAGACCTGCTGCTGGCAGGGCGCGCGCGACACCTCGCGGGGCGCCATGTTCAGCACCTGCCGCAGCACCGGCAGCTTGTCCCAGGCGTCCTTCAGGCCCTTGGGCGGTTCGGGCTCCTTGAGGTAGGCGAGCAGGTGGCCGATCTCGCGCAGGGCCTCGACCGAGTCCTCGCCCATGCCGAACGCGACCCTTGCCGGGGTGCCGAAGAGGTTGGCGAGCACCGGATGCGCCGACGTGCGGCCGTCCTGGACCGGGCGCTCGAAGAGCAGCGCCGGACCCTGCGCCCGCAGCACCCGGTCGGCGATCTCGGTCATCTCGAACCGGGGCGACACAGGGGTCGCGATCCGGCGCAACTCGCCGCGCGACTCGAGCTGGGAGATGAAGTCGCGCAGGTCTGCGTAACGCATTGGCACTGGACAGGCCGTCCATCGATTGGATAAGCGGTGGATCTTCGCACAGCCCTTCGGTTGACCCGATCCCGTCGGCTGGTACAATCCGGCCATCTCACCGGCCCTTGGACTCATGGGCCACCCGGGCGGACTGGATCCGCCTAGTGTCAACGGATCGCTCCTCCAGAGGGCGACCACCCGCGCAGTGAAAGGACTGTGCATCGGCGCACAACGCGCCACGCCGAGCGTCAGGCCCCGAGGGGCACGCTCGAAAAAAGACGGCCGCAGGCCGTCGCGGGACCAGGCAGCGGAATGCTGCCGATGTGATGGATCCAACCCGCCGGGTTCGGCGGGTCATGCAGCGTCATGCTGCACGGGAGTACTGATGTCGGAACAACGCAGGATCGACCTGCTGTTCGCCGCGACCGTCAGGGTGCTTGCGCTCGCGCGAATCGCGCGACGCTCGGCCCCGGCGTTGGCGATGGCCCTGGTCATCGTCGTCGCGGTGCACGGCACGCTGGGAGGCATCGACGTGGCGTCGGTGCCGCGTCTGGCCATGGACGTGCCCGAGGGGTACCTCGCAGGCCAGCGCACGGCCGCCGTGGCACCGCCCCCGACGCCCCGCGGCCGGGTGGCCGAGGTCGTCGCCGAGGAGGCGCCCCGCGCGGCGCCCGCGCTCGACCGCGAGCAGCAGAACATCGCCCGCTTCATCGCGGCGCGCTACCGCGTCGGCGTCGACGCGACCAGCGAGTTCGTCTACCACGCCTATCGCGCGGCCCGGGACATCAAGGTCGACCCGATGCTGGTGCTCGCGATCATGTCGGTCGAGTCCAGCTTCAACCCGAAGGCGCAGAGCCATGCCGGCGCGCAGGGCCTGATGCAGGTGCTGACCCGCGTGCACGCCGAGAAGTTCGTGCCCTTCGGCGGCATCCCGGCGGCCTTCGATCCGGTGGCCAACATCCGCGTCGGCAGTGCGATCCTCAAGGAATACATCAACCGGGAAGGCACGGTCGAGGGTGCGCTGAAGTCGTATGTCGGCGCGGCGCTCTCCGAGCACGACGGCGGCTACGGCGCCAAGGTGCTCAACGCCCGCGAGCGGATCGCCGCGGCCGCGGCCGGTCGGCCGATCCCGTCCGAGATGGTCGCCGCGCCGGCGCGCGTCGAGCCGGCGCCCGCGATGCAGCCGGTGTCGGTGATCGTCGAGACGCGCACGCCGCTGATCCCGGACGAGTCCCGGCAGGCTGTCCCCGAGACCGCGCTGCCGCTGAACGAGGCCCGCGAGCCGCAGCTGCGCAACGTGTCGGCCCCGGGTGTGAAGCCGGCCGGCGAGATCTGATCCGGCGCGCCGGGCCACGCCCGTCGCCGATCGAGGCCGCCTGCGGGCGGCCTCGTCGTTTCCGGGCGCCTCAGGCGCCCAGGCAGTGCCCGATGCGGCGCACCGCCTCCTCCAGCTTCCCGCGGTCGGTCGCGTAGGACAGGCGCATCCAGCGCCCGGGGTCGTTCGCACCGAAGTCGTGGCCGGGCACCAGCGAGACCGAGGCCTCCTCGAGCAGCCGGGAGGCGAGCACGCCGCTGTCGCCGAAGCGCGAGCAGTCGAGCCAGGCGTAGAACGCGCCGTCGGGCATCACCGGGACCTCGAAGCCGAGCGCGCGCATCGCCGGCACGATGTAGTCGCGCCGCTCGCGGAACGCCTCGCGCCGGCGTTCGAACTCGGCGAGCGCATCCGGCTCGAAGCATCCGAGCGCGGCGTGCTGCGCGAGCGTCGACGCGCAGATGTACAGGTTCTGGGAGAGCTTCTCGAAGGTCGCGGCCGTCGACGGCGGCACGACGAGCCAGCCCAGACGCCAGCCGGTCATGTGGAAGTACTTCGAGAAGCTGTTGACCACCACCACGTCGTCGCCCAGCTCGAGCGCGGTGCGCGCCCGGCCCTCGTACGACAGGCCGAGGTAGATCTCGTCGACGATGGTGAAGCCGCCGCGGGCACGCCCGGCGGCGACGATGCGGCCGAGCTCGTCGAACGGGATCGAGGTGCCGGTCGGATTGGCGGGCGAGGCGAGCAGCGCGCCGCGCACCTTCGGACCCCAATGGGCGGCGAGCAGCGACTCGGTCATCTGGAAGCGGGTGTCGGCGCCGACCGGCACGGTGCGCGCGACGCCGTCGAAGGCGGCGACGAAATGCCGGTTGCACGGGTAGCTCGGATCGGTGACCAGCACCTCGTCGCCGACGTCGACCAGCGCGCAGCAGGCGAGGGACAGGGCGGCCGATGCGCCGGCGGTCACGACGATGCGCGCCGGATCGACATGAACGCCGTACCGGTCGCGGTAGTCGCGCGAGATCGCCTCGCGCAGCGCGGGCAGCCCGGTCGCCGAGGTGTACTGCGTGCGGCCGGCGCGCGCGGCGCGCTCGAGTGCGGCGACCACCGGCTCGGGCGCGGTGAAGTCCGGCTCGCCGATCGACAGGTGGATCACCGGACGGCCCTGCTGCTCGAGCAGCACGGCACGCTTGACCAGCTCCATGACCTGGAACGGCGCGATCCGGTCGGTACGGGCCGCGAGACGGAGGTCGGACATGACGGAGGCCCGGGCCTGAGGGGCGACCGGGCAGGGCGGTGGACGGGTCGCGATTCTAGCGCCCGGGGCGCCGCGACCGGCCGCTCAGGACTGGACCCAGGGCAGGCCGGCCTTGCGCCAGCCGCCGCGCGTGCCGCGCTGCCCGGCCTCGTCGAGATCACCCTCGAAGCCCTCGAGCACGTTCATCGCGACGGTCCAGCCCGAGCGCGTCGCGAGTTCGGCCGCCGCATGCGAGCGGACACCGCTGCGGCACAGCATCATCACCGGCACGTCCTGCGGCACGGCCTCACCCAGGGCCTCGATGAAGCGCGGGTTCGGCTGCTGCGCGCCGTGGGCACGCCATTCGACGAGCAGCGAGCCCTCGACACGGCCCACGTAGGTCCATTCGACCTGGGTGCGCACGTCCACCAGTCTCGCGGCGCCGGCGGTGTGCAGGGCCCAGGCCTCGGCGGGGGTCAGCTCGCCGTGGTAGGGCAGCTGCCTGTCGCGACCGCGGGCGGCGGCCCGGGCGAGGAGTTCGGCAGGCGACGCCGCGGCGTCCGGCGCCGGAGGGCGCACATTCGACTCGGGTGACGCTGCGGTCGGCGGGAGGGTCGGTGACATCGTGCGGAATCGACGGCAGGGGCGGGGACGGCAGTGTGCCCGAAGCGCCATC
>CAIUGQ010000375.1 GCA_903898725.1 uncultured Burkholderiales bacterium
GCCCAGGGCGCCGCACTCGCGCCGGACCCAGTCGAGCATCTCGAACGCGTCGTCGGCCGCGGCCGGGAATCGGTGCTCGGGGGCGAGGCGGTAGTCGACCGACAGCACGACGCAGTCGGCGTCGCGCGCGAGCATCCGGCAGACGCGGTCGTGCGTGTCCACCGAGCCGATGGTGAAGCCGCCGCCGTGGAAGAACAGCAGCGCCGGCATCGGCTCGGCCCAGCCGTGTTCGCGCGGCACGTAGTGCCTCACGCGCAGCGTGCGGCCGGGCAGCGCCACCGCGAGATCCTCCACGGCAGCAAGCGTCGCCGGGGCGATGTCCAGCGTGGTCGCGATGCGCTCGTAGTGTGCTCGGGCCGCCGTCGCGCCCATCGACACGTAGGACGGCCCGCCCGCGCGCTCGACCCAGGCGAGCAGCTGGGCGACCCGCGGATCGAGCCCTGCCGTCATGCCTCGCCGTCCACGAACTCGCGGATCAGCGCCGCGACGCGATCGGGCGCCTCGTGGGTGAGCCAGTGCGAGCACTCGGGCAGGCGCCGAACCGAGAGCTCGGGCACCACGGCTTCGAGGCCGTCGAGCAGCGCCGGCAGCAGCGCATGGTCGCGCTCCCCCCAGATCACCCGGGTCGGCACCCGGACGACAAAGTCCGCCGGGTCGAGCTTCAGGCGTCGGGCGCCCGGATCGTCGCCGATCGGGGGATACAGCGGTGACGCCCGGTAGTAGTTGAGGCCGCCGGTGAGTGCGCCAGGCTGCGACCAGGCCTCGTGATAGGCGGCTCGCGTGGGCGCATCGAACCAGGGCGCCCGGTCGGGGCCGCTGCCGGCGAAGAACCGGTCGAAGAGCGCGAAGTCGTCCTTCGCTAGCGCCCCTTCCGAACCAGGCTTGCGAAGCCAGTTCATGTAGGCGCTGCCGGCCTGCTGCGCCGGATCGTCGGCCAGCAGGCGCGCGAAAGGCACCGGATGCGGTGCGTTGAGGATCACCAGTTTCGAGAGCCGGTGCGGCATCGCGATCGCGAAGGTCCAGGCCACCGCACCGCCCCAGTCGTGCGCGACCATCACCGCCCGCTCGTGGCCGAGCCCGCGGATCAGTCCGTCGAGGTCGGCGACCAGCCGGTCGGCCCGATAGGCCTTCACGTCGCCGGGCTTGTCCGACAGGTTGAAGCCGCGCAGGTCGGGCGCGACCGCATGCCAGCGGTCGGCGAAGGCCGGCAGCACGTCCTTCCAGGTGAACCAGAACTCGGGGAAGCCGTGCAGGAACAGGATGAGCGGCGCGCCCGGTCGGCCCGCTTCGGCACAGTGCAGCCGAACGCCGGGCTGGACCTCGACGAAGCGGCCGGTGCGTACGCCCGGGGCGCTCGTCGCCGTCACCTAGGCCTTCCTGCCGACCGCCACATCGGGCTTGTAGCTGAACGGATCGGTCGGATTGCGCCGCTGCACGACGTCCTGCAGGCGCAGTTCGATCGACGGCATCATCTTGTCGTGCGTGATCACGTAGAAGCGGTCCTCGCGGATCGCGTCGAAGGTCATTTCGGCGACCTGCGGTGCGGTGATCTTGCCGGAGGTCACGGCCTTGTCGAGCTGGGCCTTGAGCGCCGCCTGCGAGGCGGTCGGGGGCGCGTCGTTGGCGAGGTCGGCGGGCCGGTTGCGGTCGGATGCGTTGATGCCGGTCGGCACGAACGCCGGGCAGAGCACCGACACGCCGACTGCGCTGCCGACCAGCTTCAGGTCGTGGTGCAGCGTCTCGGACAGCGACACCACCGCGTGCTTGCTGACGTTGTAGACCGCCATCATCTGCGGGTTGACCAGCCCGGCGACCGAGGCGGTGTTGACGATGTGACCCTCCCCGCCCTGGGCCAGCATGATCGGCGTGAAGACGCGCACGCCGTGGATCACGCCCCAGACGTTGACGCCGAGCACCCACTCCCAGTCGCGGACCGAGCTCTCCCAGGCGAGGCCGCCGACGGCGACCCCCGCGTTGTTGAAGACCAGGTGCACGCCCCCGAAGGCCTCGAGCGTGCGGGCGGCGAGCCGCTCCATGTCCTCGGCCTTCGAGACGTCGACCACCTCGCCGATCACCTGGGCGCCCTGCCCCTGGAGTTCGGCGACCGTCTCGGCCAGCGCATCGGCCTGCACGTCGGCCAGGGCCAGCTTCATGCCGAGGGCGGCGCCCCGGCGGGCGAACTCGCGGCCGAAGCCGCTGCCCGCGCCGGTGATCACCGCGACCTTGCCGGAGAAGTCCTTCATGCCCTGCCCCCTTCCTCGCGAGACCCGGTCACTGGTCGTAGCCGGGGTTGCGGCGGTCGAGCTTGCGCTTGAGCGCGGCGTAGACCTGCTCGGTCGGCAGCACGTTGCGCTGCACGCCGATCGCATGGCGCACGGTGTCGAGCACCGTCTCGCCCACCTCGATCACCTCCGCGCCACCGGCCAGCGCCCCGATCTGCACCTGGCAGGCCGACTCGAAGGTGTACATGTAGAGGAAGGCGTCGGCCATCGTGCGGCCGACGGTCAGCAGGCCGTGATTGCGCAGCATCAGGTAGTTGGCCGAGCCGAGGTTCGACTGCAGGCGCACCTTCTCGTCGTCGCGGACCGCGATGCCCTCGTAGTCGTGGTAGGCCAGCGAGCGCATGATCACCGTCGCCTGCTGCGAGATCGGCAGCAGACCGCGCTTCTGCGCCGAGACCGCCACGCCGGCGCGGGTGTGGGTGTGGAGCACGCAGCCGGCATCCTCCCGCACCTCGTGGATCGCGCTGTGGATCACGAAGCCGGCCGGGTTGACCCGGTACGGCGTCGGCATCACCGGGTTGCACGCCATGTCGATCTTGACCAGCGAGGATGCGGTGATCTCGTCGAACATCAGCCCGTACGGGTTGATCAGGAAGTGATGCTCGGGGCCGGGAATCTTGGCCGAGATGTGGGTGAAGACGAGGTCGTCCCAGCCGTGCAGCGCCACCAGGCGGTAGGCGGCGGCGAGGTCGACGCGCAGTTGCCATTCCTGCTCGGACACCTGCGAACGGATCGAGGTCTGCGGTGCGTTCATGTTCGGTTCTCCCTTGAGTGTGCGTGCGGTCAGTCGAGCCGGACGAGCTGCTTGCCGAGGTTCTCGCCCCGCAGCAGACCGATGAAGGCGGCGGGGGCCGAGGCGATGCCGGATGCGACGGTCTCCCGGTACTTGAGCGAGCCGTCGGCGACCTTCGCGGCCAGCTCGGCGAGCGCCGGCGGCCAGGCGTCGGGCACCTCGGACACGATGAAGCCCTGGATCTTCAGGCGGTTCGTCAGCACCGACCGGAACTGGTGGACCGGGATCGGCTCGTCGTTGTAGCCGGCGATCAGCCCGCAGACCGCGATGCGCCCGAATGCGTTCATCCGGGCCAGCACGGCGTCGAGCACCTCGCCGCCGACGTTGTCGAAGTAGCCGTCGATGCCGCCCGGCGTGGCCGCGGCGAGATCGGCCTCGAGGCGGCCGGCCTTGTAGTCGACGCAGGCGTCGAAGCCGAACTCGTCGACGACTGTGGCGCACTTGGCCGCGCCGCCGGCGACGCCGACCACGCGGCAACCCAGGGCCTTGGCCAGTTGCCCGACGACCGAACCGACCGCGCCCGAGGCGGCCGAGACCACGACCGTCTCGCCCGCCTTCGGCGCGATGATCCGGTTCAGCCCCACCCAGGCGGTGACGCCGGGCATGCCGGCCACGCCGAGGACGGCCTGCATCGGGACCCGCGAGGCATCGACGCGGCGCAGCCCGCCGCCGCCGTCCGACAGGCCGATCTCCTGCCAGCCGAAGCCGCCGACCACCACGTCGCCGACCTTGAACTTCGGATGCCGGCTCTCGATCACCTCGCCGACGGTGCCGCCGACCATGGTCTCGCCGATGGCCTGCGGCTGGCGGTACGACTTGCGGTCGTTCATCGCGCCGCGCATGTAGGGGTCCAGCGACATGAAGCGGTTGCGCACCAGCAGGTGGCCGTCCGGCACCTCGGGGATCGGCCGCTCCTCGAGACGGAAATGCTCGGGCCTGACCGCGCCCTCGGGGCGGGCGGCGAGCACGATGCGGCGGTAGGTGGTGGCCATTCGGTGGGTCTCCTCGTTTGCTTTCTTGCCGCCTCTCGGCGGATTCACGTTCTGGGCGCTCAGCCGTCCGCCGGCCGTTCTGCCGAGCCCGCCCGCGGCACCCACAGCTTGAAGGTGCCGCTGGCGCGGGCCACCAGGCGGTCCTGCTCGTCGCGCGCCTCGCCCTCGCAGAACATCAGCGAGGACGCCTTGTGCACACATTCGGCACGGATCACGAGCCGCCCCGCGCCCGGGCGGATGAAGCTCGTCTTCATCTCGACGGTGATGGTGTTCAGCGGTGCGTCGTAGTCGTCGGTGTGCGCGGCCCGCCCGGCGATCGCGAGCGCGGCATCGAGAACGGTCATCACCACGCCGCCGTGCGCGACCTGCATCGAATTGCACAGCTCGGGCCGCACGGTGATCGCAAGCTCGGACCGGCCCTGCCCGAACGAGACCAGCTCGACCCCGAGGTGGTCCAGGAACGGGATGCGGCGTCGCTTGCCGTCGGGAAACTGCATGTCGCGCGGGGCTCCGGCCGTCATGCAGCCATGACCCCGCCGTCGACGGCGAGGATCTGGCCGGTGATGTGCTTGCCTGCCTCCGAGCACAGCAGCAGCGCCGGCCCCTTCAGGTCCTCCTCGTCGCCGAGGCGCCCGAGCGGCGCGTGCGCGGTCAGTGCGTCGCCGACCTTGGCGAGCAGCCCGCGCGTCATCTTCGTCTCGAAGAAGCCCGGCGCGAGCGCGTTGACGTTGATGTTGTGCTCGCCCCATTCGGCGGCGAGCGTGCGGGTGAAGTTCACCAGCCCGCCCTTGGTCGTGTTGTAGCCGATCATCTCGCCCTCGTCGGGCCGGTTGCCGCGCAGGCCGGCGATCGAGGCGACATTCAGGATCTTGCCGTGGCGCCGCGGGATCATCGAGCGGCGGCCGATGGTCTGCGTCAGCAGGAACACGCTGGTCAGGTTGACCGTCAGCAGCTTGAGCCAGGCCTCCAGCGGATAGTCCTCCATCGGCGCGGCCCAGTTGGCACCGGCGTTGTTGACCAGGATGTCGACCTCGCCCAGCTGCGCGAGCGCCGCCTCGGCGAAGGGCACCACCGCGTCGGGCCGGCTCATGTCGGCGGGAATCGCCGAGGCCGCGATGCCCATCGCCTTCAGGTGCGCGACCGCCTGCTCGAGCTCGTCGGCCTTGCGGGCGGTCAGCAACACCTGCGCGCCCATCTCGCCCAGCCCTTCGGCGATCTGGAGTCCGAGGCCGCGCGAGCCCCCGGTGACGATCGCCTTGCGGCCGGTGAGGTCGAGCTTGCTGCGGACGGACATGAAGGCTCCTGGAGAAGGGGTCAGAACCACGCGTCGCGCATCTCGAGCGCGGTGGTGTCGATCGAATCGAGCAGGTCGAGCATCGGCCCCACCTTGGGCAGTTCCCAGCGGAAGAAGTACCGCGCGGCCTGCCGCTTGCCCGCGTAGAAGTCGCGGTCGGCGTCGGAGGCAGGGACGGCCGCCTGCGCGACCATCGCCTGCTCGAGCCACTGCCAGGCGACCACGACATGGCCGAAGGCCTCGAGGAACACCGCCGCATTGGCCAGCGTGACGTTCAGGTCGCCGACCGCGTGCAGCCGGCGGACCGTCGCGAACACACGCGAGGCGGCGGCGGCGAGCTGTCGGCCCATCGCGGCGAGCGCCTCGCCGTCGGCCCCCTGGGCGGCCAGCGCGGCCGCCCGTGCCGCGCAGTCCTCGACCTCGCCGGCGAACAGCATTGCCGCCTTGCCCTGGCCGATGACCATCTTCCGCCCGAGCAGGTCCAGCGCCTGGATGCCGTGCGTGCCCTCGTGGATCGGATTGAGTCGGTTGTCGCGATAGAACTGCTCGACGTCGTAGTCGCGGGTGTAGCCGTAGCCGCCGTGCACCTGGATCGCCAGCGAGTTGGCCTCGAGGCACCACTGCGAGGGCCAGCTCTTGACGATGGGGGTCAGCAGCTCCAGCAGCCAGGTGGCCCGCTCGCGCTCGTGCGCGTCGCCGGTCTGCTCGTCGTCGACCAGCCGCGAGCAGTACAGGCAGAGGGCCAGTCCACCCTCCGCATAGGCCTTCTGCGCAAGCAGCATGCGGCGCACGTCCGCGTGCTCGACGATCGGCACCTGCGGCGCGGCCGGGTCCTTGGCCTGCGGATGCCGGCCTTGCGGCCGGTTGCGCGCGTAGTCGAGCGCGTGCAGGTAGCCGGTGTAGCCGAGACAGGCCGCGCCCAGGCCGACGCCGATCCGGGCCTCGTTCATCATGTGGAACATGCAGGCCAGCCCGCGGCCCGGCTCGCCGACCAGCCAGCCGATCGCGCCCGGTGCGCCACCCGGCTGGAAGCGGCCCTCGCCGAAGTTCAGCAGCGTGTTGGTCGTGCCCCGGAAGCCCATCTTGTGGTTGAGCCCGGCGAGGGTCACGTCATTGCGCTCGCCGACCGAGCCGTCGTCGTTCAGCAGCTTCTTCGGGACCAGGAACAGCGAGATGCCCTTCGTGCCGGGCACAAGCTTCCCGTCGGGTCCGGGGATCTTCGCGAGCACCAGGTGCACGATGTTCTCGGTCAGCTCGTGCTCGCCGCCCGAGATCCACATCTTGTTGCCGAAGAGGCGGTAGCTGCCGTCGTCGCGCGGCTCGGCGCGGGTCCGGATGTCGGACAGCGAGGAACCGGCCTGCGGCTCCGACAGGCACATCGTGCCGTAGAACCGCCCCGACAGAAGCTCTGGCACCCAGCGCGCCTTCTGTTCGGCAGTGCCATGGGCCAGCAGCAGGTTCGCGTTGCCCTGGGTCAGGAACGGATAGCCGACGCCCGCGACGCTGGCGGCATTGAACCAGGCGAAGCAGGCCTTCGAGACCGTCACCGGCAGCTGCATGCCGCCGTGCTCGAAGTCGTTGCCGGCCGCGAGCAGACCCGCCTCGTTGAACACCTTCAGCGCGGCCGCGAGCGGGGCCGGCGTGTGGACCCGCTCGCCGTCGAAGGTGGGCTCCTCGGCGTCGAGCAGCTTGTTGATCGGCTTGAAGTGGTCGGTGGCGATGCGGGCGCTGGTGTCGAGCGCCGCCTCGAAGGTCTCGCGGGAATGGTCGGCGTACCGGGGCCGGGTGCACAGGCGCTCGACGTCGAGCCACTCGTACAAGAGGAAGCTCAGGTCACGGGGGTTCAGGAGCTTCGATTCCACGATTGCCGTCCTTCTTGGCAGGTCGCTCAGCGCGACGACTCGATGATCATCCGAGCGGCGAGGTACAGGCGCGCCTCGACCTTGTCGAGGTCCACCCACTCGGCCTTCGCATGGAAACCCATCCCGGGCATGCCCAGGCTCTCGAGCACCGCCGCGCGGCCGCCGGCCTGCGCGTACCCGGCATCGGTGCCGCCTCCGGTCGTGCCGACGACGTTCAGTTCCCGGCCGAGCTCGCGATAGATCGACTGGGCCTGGGTGACCAGGACCGCGGTCTTCGCATCGCCCTTGAACGCGGGCCGGTTCACGTCGATGCGGAAGGTGACTTCCGTATCCGGGATGCGCTTCTTCGCGATGCGCTCGCGCACCGTGTCCTCGAGCAGCTTCAGACCCGCCATGTCGGTCATCCGGATGTCGGCGGTGGCGCGTGCCGACTCCGGGATGACGTTGCGCTTGTCGCCGGCCTGCGCGACGGTCCAGTGCATGCTGACCCCGCGTTCGGGCATCGAGAGGTCCGAGAGCTGCGTGATCTGATGCGCCAGCTCGACCAGCGCGTTGCGGCCCGCGGCGGGTTCGACGCCGGCATGCGCGGCCCGCCCCTTGACCTCGAGCACGCCGTTCGCGGTGCCGGACGCGCCGGTCAGCACGGAATCTCGGATGGCCAGGGTCGGCTCGAAGGAGAGCACCGTGTCGTGCTCGGCGGCGAGCTTCTGGATCAGCGGCCCCGAGCCGCGCGAGCCGACTTCCTCGTCGGGGTTGAACACCACGGTGAGCCGGCCCCAGCCCGCCCAGCCCTCGTCCTTGAGGAGCTGCAGCGCATGCAGCATCAGTGCGATGCCGCCCTTGGAATCGCCGGCCCCCGGCCCGTAGAGCCGGTTGCCCTCGATCCGGACCGGCTCGCGCGCCAAGCTGCCCGGCGGATGGACCGTGTCGTAGTGGGCGATCAGCATCAGCGAGCGGCTGCCGGTCCCGGCGAACCGGCCGACGACGTTGGTGCCGACGCTCGGCTCGGCCGGGACCTGCTCGACCTGCGCCCCCAGCGCCTGAAGACGGTCACCGAGGAGCGTCGCCATCTGCGCGAGCCCCGGGCCGTGGCCAGAGCCCGTCTCGATGCCGACGAGCGCCTGGATCGTGGCCACGGTGGCCGGCTTGGCCGCCGCGACCGTCGCCTTCAGCCGCTCGGGCGACGGCTGAGCCGCCGCGCCGCCCGGCATCGACAGGGCGAGGACCGCCGCGGTCACGGCGGCCACCGTGGCCGCGACCGGCCCGCGCCACATCGCCCTCACCTCAGGCGATCTCGAACAGACCGGCCGCACCCATGCCGCCGCCGATGCACATCGTGACGACGCCGAGCTTGGCGCCGCGGCGCTTGCCCTCGATCAGCAGGTGGCCGGTCAGACGCTGACCCGACACGCCGTACGGATGGCCGACCGCGATCGCGCCGCCGTTGACGTTGAGCCTGTCGTTGTCGATGCCGAGGTGGTCACGGATGTACAGCACCTGCACCGCGAACGCCTCGTTCAGCTCCCACAGGTCGATGTCCTTGACCGTCAGGCCGTGGCGGGCGAGGAGCTTCGGGATCGCGTAGACCGGGCCGATGCCCATCTCGTCCGGCTCGCAGCCGGCGACCGCGAAGCCGCGGAACGCGCCCAGGATCGGCAGGCCGCGCTTCTCGGCCAGGCTGCGCTCCATCAGCACGCAGGCGCCCGCGCCGTCAGAGAACTGGCTGGCGTTGCCGGCGGCGATCACGCCGCCTTCGATCGCCGGCTTGATCTGCGAGACGCCTTCGTAGGTGGTGTCGCCGCGGATGCCCTCGTCGCGGTCGAGCATGCCTTCCTTCGTGGTCTCGACGCCGGTCTGCTTGTCGACCACCTTCATGGTGACCTTCATCGGCGCGATCTCGTCGCGTGTCTTGCCGGCGGCGGCGGCGGCGGCCGCGCGCTGCTGGCTCTGCACGCCGTAGCGGTCCTGCGCCTCGCGGGCGATGCCGTAGCGCTTGGCCACGGTCTCGGCGGTCTGCAGCATCGGCCAGTAGATCTCGGGCTTGTTCGCCTTGAGCCACGGGTCGATCAGGTCCTTCTTGTTCGCGTCGTTCTGCACGAGCGAGATCGACTCGACGCCGCCGGCGACATAGACGTCGCCCTCGCCCGCGACGATCCGCTGCGCGGCCAGCGCGATGGTCTGCAGGCCCGACGAGCAGAAGCGGTTGACGGTCATGCCCGAGACGGTGACCGGGCAGCCGGCCGACAGCGCGATCTGGCGCGCGATGTTCGAGCCGGTCGCGCCTTCGGGGTTCGCGCAACCCATGATCACGTCCTCGACCTCGGCGGCGTCGACGCCGGCGCGCGACAGCGCGGCGCGGACGACGTGACCGCCCATGGCCGCGCCATGGGTCATGTTGAGCGACCCGCGCCAGGATTTCGCGAGACCCGTACGGGCGGTGGAAACGATGACTGCTTCACGCATGGAAGTGCTCCGTGGGTAGAGGGTGCAGGGATCAGCCGTTGAAGCGCTTGCCCGCCGAGGCGAGCTTCGCGAGCAGCGGCGCGGGGGTCCAGAAGGACGGATCGGCGTTCGGGTTCGCCGCGAAGCCGTTCATGATCTCGACGACCTTCGGCAGGCCGACGGTGTCGGCGTAGAACATCGGGCCGCCGCGGTAGCGCGGGAAGCCGTAGCCGGTCAGGTAGATGATGTCGATGTCGGAGGCGCGCATCGCGATGCCCTCCTCCAGGATGTAGGCCGCCTCGTTGACCATCGCGAACAGCAGGCGATGGACGATCTCCTCGTCCGTGACCTGGCGCGGCGTGACGCCCAGCCGCGCGCGCTCGGCGACCAGCATCGTCTCGACCGCCGCCGACGGGTACGCGGTCCGGTCGCCCGGCTTGTAGTCGTACCAGCCGGCGGAGGTCTTCTGACCGTAGCGGCCCATCTCGCAGAGCAGGTCGGCGGTCTTGCTGTAGCGCAGGTTCGGCTTCTCGAGGTAGCGCCGCTTGCGGATGTACCAGCCCACGTCGTTGCCGGCCAGGTCGCCCATGCGGAACGGCCCCATCGCGAAGCCGAAGCGCTCGAGCGCACCGTCGACCTGCTGCGGCGTGCAGCCCTCCTCGAGCAGGAAGCCGGCCTGGCGCGAGTACTGCTCGATCATCCGGTTGCCGATGAAGCCGTCGCAGACGCCCGAGACGACGCCGACCTTCTTGATCTTCTTCGACAGCGCCATCGTCGTGGCGAGCACGTCCTTGCCCGTCGCCTTGCCGCGCACGATCTCGAGCAGGCGCATCACGTTGGCCGGCGAGAAGAAGTGGGTGCCGATCACGTCCTGCGGGCGCTTGGTGAAGGCTGCGATCTTGTCGACGTCGAGCGTGGAGGTGTTCGACGCCAGGATCGCGCCCGGCTTCATCGTCGCGTCGAGCGTCTCGAAGACGGTCTGCTTGACGGCCATGTCCTCGAACACCGCCTCGACCACGATGTCGGCCTGCGCGAGGTCACCGTACGACAGCGTCGGCGTGATCATCGCCATGCGCTGCTCGACCTGCTCCTGGGTCATCCGGCCTTTCTTGGCCGTGCCCTCGTAGTTCTTGCGGATGGTCGCGATGCCGCGATCGAGGGCGTCCTGCTTGGTCTCGAGCAGCGTCACCGGGATGCCGGCGTTCAGGAAGTTCATCGTGATCCCGCCACCCATGGTGCCGGCGCCGATCACCGCGGCGGTCTTGACCGGGCGGGTGGGCGTGTCCTCGGGCACGTCGGGAATCTTGGCGGCGGCGCGCTCGGCGAAGAACGCATGGCGCATCGACGCCGACTCGGTGGAGACCAGCAGCGATTCGAACAGCGTGCGCTCGACCTGCATGCCTTCGTCGAACGGCTTCTTGACGGCCGCCTCGACGCACTCGAGGTTCTTCATCGGTGCGGGGTAGCCGCGGTAGGTCTTGGCGACATGCTCGCGCGCCTGGGCGAAGAACGCATCGACGCCGCCGGGCATCGAGGCCGGGTCGACGGCCTTGTCGCGGATCTTCGGACGGGCCGCGCCCGCTGCCACCACCTCACGGGCGAAGGTGATCGCGCCCGCGACGAGGTCGCCGTCGATCATCTTCGAGCAGTACCCGAGCTTGAACGCCTCCTCGGCCTTGATCGGCGTGCCGGTGACGATCATGTCGAGGGCCTTGGCCGCACCGACCACCCGCGGCAGCCGCTGCGTGCCGCCGGCACCCGGCAGCAGGCCGAGGTTCACCTCGGGCAGGCCGCTCATCGTGCCGGGGGCGCAGACGCGGTAGTGGCAGCCGAGCGCGAGCTCGTTGCCGCCGCCGAGCGCCAGACCGCCGACGGCGGCCACCACCGGCTTGTCGGCGCCTTCGATCAGCGTGATCAGTTCCATCAGGTTGGGCGAGGCGGTCGACTTCGGCGAGTTGAACTCGCGGATGTCGGCGCCGCCGGAGAAGGCGCGCGCGGTGCCGGTCAGCACGACGGCCTTGACCGACGCATCGGCCATCGCGCGCCGGATGCCGGCGTCGATGCCGGTGCGCAGGTCGAACCCGAGGCCGTTGACCGGCGGGTTCTCCATCGTGATGACGGCGATCTCGCCATCCTGGCGGTAGCTGGCTTGGGACATGGGGGGTCGGCTCCTCGGAAAACGAACGGTCGTGCTTTTATTGGGATGCAAAAAACGGGCTGAGGCGTGGCCTGCCCGTCTTCTTCGTTTCGCCCGCCACTATACCGAAGCTCTGTGACAGGCGTCGTGCTCGCCCGAAGCTCTGTGAAAGGCGTCCTGCTCGCGGCCTCCGGCCGCTGCGCCGTTCGCGCGGCGCCCGGGGCAGTGGCCCGGGCCGTCGTGGAACCGGGCGTCTGCGCCGCCCTCTCCACGAGCCGTTCTGTGCTCGCGGCCTCCGGCCGCTGCGCCGTTCGAACGGCGACCGGGCCA
>CAIUGQ010000376.1 GCA_903898725.1 uncultured Burkholderiales bacterium
ACTTGAGCGCCCGGGCCGCCGCCTCGCGGTAGGTGATCGGCCCCCGGATCGGCTCCTGGCGGACGAACATCCGCGAGACGTCCACGGTCGTCCGTGCCTTGAGCTCGCCATCGGTGGCGGGTGTCGGCGTGACAGAGCATGCGGCCAGCGCCAGCGCCAGCGCCGCGACGGGCAGCACCCGGAGCCGACCGGAGCCGAGGGAGGCGACGTGTCCGCCGTGCCCGGTCATCGGGACGGTGGCGCGGCGTGCGCGGGCCGCGAAGGCCATGGAGTGGGGCCGAGACGCGATGTCGGCATCCTTGTATGCGGGGCGCGGGAACAGGGCGATCCGACATGATACGGCTAAGCCGATCGAAACGCCTCGAAGCCATCCCGATCGTCGGTGCCAAGCACCGGCCCGCCCGCCCGCGGTGGGCCGCGTGAACCGTCCTCGTCGCATCCGCACCGCCGTGAATCCGCGGCCTGCGCCCTCACGGTCGCGCTGGGCGCGTTACCATTCGCCCGCCCGGCGCAGGCATGCCGCCCCGTCGGAACGAACGAGCCGCGTCCACCGTGCACACCCCGACGTCCTCGCGTGCCCCGCAGCACGCCGTGCCGCCCTCATCGACCCAGCCGCGCCAGGCGCGTTCGCCTGCCGCGCGCCTGAGCGCCGCAGCGCTCGGCGCGGCGCTGGCGCTGGGCGCCGCACCCGCCGCCGCGCAGTGGATCGTGCCCGGCGATCAGCTCCGCGTGAGCTACGGCCCGGTCGCCTGGCACTTCAGCCAAAGCCCCGAGCACGCGGACTACAACCATCTCGTCGGGCTGGAACTGCTGACGCAGCGCTGGACCGTCTGGGGCGCAGCCCGCAGCCAGATCGGCTTCGCGCTCTTCGACAACTCCTTCGGGCAGTTCTCCCAATACGTGTACGTCGGGCAGGAATGGGACCTCATGAAGCTCGCCGGCGGGGATCTGGTGGTCAATGCCACCTTCGGCCTGCTGCACGGCTACAAGGACCCGTACGCGGACAAGATCCCGTTCAACCGCTTCGGCGTCGCCCCGGTGATCATCCCCTCGCTCGCGTGGCGCTACGGACGCTTCTCGGCGTTCGCCTCGGTGCTGGGCGCCAACGGTTTCCTGTTCGGGGGCAGCTGGACCTTCGACCTGCCGCGCTGAGCGCGGGCCGCGCGGCTGGGAGCCGGAGGGTCAGAACTCGACGCTGACCGTGATCCGGCCGCCGCCTTCGGCGACCGAGGTGCGCCCTCCCGGATCGGATCCCGAGGCGCGAACGGGCCGCCGGTCGCCGAACGACACCCGGTACGGGACGGCGCCGCAGTCGACCGCGACCGCCGCGCGCGGGTCGGTCGATGCCGTGGCACCGGCTGCGGTGACGACACGGACGCTGCGGCAGGCCGCCACGACACCGGCCGTGACGACGAACTGCGTGCCGGTGCGGTCCGCGAAGCTCGATTCGCCGACCACCATGCACAGCACGACGACATACCCGCGTGTCCGACGACGCACCGCATCCGCCCGGCGACCTTGGTCTCCGGGTTATCGGCCCGCCCCTGCGGAACCTGAGCCGGCGCGTCAGAACTCGACGCTGACGACCAGGCTGTCGGTATAGATCCCGGGGGCCACGTTCTGGCGCTCGAACGTGCGTCCGAACACCGGATACCGCCGCGACGCGCCCATCCCGCGCAGCGTGAACGCATCGGTGAGCACCCGTGTGCCGCCCGTGCCGTCGCCCCAGACCAGGCTGCGGGCCGGATCGGTGTACAGGTTGTAGCCGAGCGGCCATCCCGACGGCGAGCGCATCGTGCGCGAGGTCGGCGAGCCGCTCGAGCCCGGGCCGATCCGAACGACATAGACCACCTCGTTGCCTGCGGTACCGCTGCACGTCATCGAGATCGTGCCGACCGAGTCGTTGGGCGCACCGCGAAACGGGTTGTAGCTGCCGAACGACAGGCCCGCCGATTCGACCGAACACGACACGGCGGCGGCCCCCGACGCTGCTGCCGCGAGCAGCGACGCGACGAGTCCGCGCACGGCCATGTGTCGGATCACTTCTCGACTCCGCTGCAGGTGATCGGACCGATTCTCGGCTGCACCGGCCCCTCCTTCTCGAGATCCACGCGGAATCCGCAGGTCTGCCCTCGCCAGTCGGCAACGAGCCGGTTGCGCTCGGACAGCCCGTCGACGAAGAC